>JBLNFG010000510.1:0-4309 GCA_050263495.1 Myxococcales bacterium
GTGTCCTACCGCGACATCAATGTCCTCCGCTATCAGCCAGCCCGGACGGGAGAACCACGCGCGTTTCCACGGGGACCACGCTTCATCGAGCAACCAATCAATCGCCCTACTTGCGCTTGAGCTCCGGCCCTCCAAGCGCGAGCGCAGTGCGACTCGGTCAATTCTGCCAACCCTCGACCTTAGCGTTGAAAGCCACGAATGCGTTCCCGAAAAGCCGCAGTCTCCACCAAACGCAAACCACTCGGCAGAGGACAACCAACGCCCGGCGATCGCCCGATGAGTGTCCCCACGCTCGGAGACTGAGCCCCCACGCAATTGCAGAGATATCGCAGCTGGATCTCGAGCTGCTCCGAACTTGTTGGACACCCCGACCTGCAGCGTCGAGGTGACGTGTACGCCTGGATTTGCGTAAGAATCGCCCCACCCTTGCACTGCCGCATTCGCCAACACAAAAGGCTCCAGCCAGTGTCCAATCGTGGATGGCCCCTCCCCCAGTGCTGCCACCAAGGGGAGCCCGAGCCGTACTTCCGTTCCCAGCAGTGCAGCATCAACGGTTCCTTGAGAACCACTCGCTAGCAGCCAGCGCTCGTGCACGGTCCAGCGCGCAACCATCGGCCCAGGGCGCGCGTCGACGCCAAGCTCCGAGACGTGCAGGGCCAGTGCGTGCGCCTGTTCATTGAGGCGACCGAAGAGTGTTGTCGTCGAGTCCACGTGTGCATAGTCGCTGATCTGTGCTCCAACGCTCCAGCGCGCGGCTGGTCCGAACTGACCTAGGCTAGAGAATGTCGTGGAGCGTCCAACGTCCGCATGGAAACTCAGTGCGTAGAGAGCGCGCCCGTCAGCTAGAGCAAACTCGCTTCGAAAGCGATCGTAGCTCCGAGTAGCGGTTTCAAAAGCGACCGAGCCTGCCCTACCGCGTGCTCCACGAAGTGCGTCGATGTCCCACGACACCGAAAATTGCTTACCAGTATGCCAATGGCCACTCGACTCCACCGCTGCAAACCCACTGCCGACATAGTCCCAACGCACCCGCGACACCGAACGAGTAGTCTTCAGATGCAGTCCCAGATCGACGCCCCCACGCAAATAGACGCCTAGAAGGGCCTCCACTGCCGTATCCCCGTTGGGAGACTTTGGGGAGAGCGGCGCGTGCATGCCGGCGCTCAACCACGGGCCATCTTTACCACGCCATCCCAGCTGCGGTGTTGACAATCCGAGCTTGTTCGGTGAACGAATCCAGAATGCTGGGAGCCAGAACACGGGCAGACTGCAGACTCTGAACGTCGCGTTTCTCAGCAGCAAATCGGTTGGAGGCGCAACCGTGCTACGGGTGAACCCGATGGTTAGGGGCGGATCGACGCATGGGCAAAACCCGACGCTCCCATCCCCTTGGACCAAGATGCCATGTGGCGTGCGCTCGAGGTTCAACCGTTCCGCAGTGACGTGGTAGCGGTGCACCGTCAAATCGACACCCTTAGACAAACTCAGGCGATTGAGCGGTCCCTCTATCTCCACGTGTCCTGCATGCAGCTCCACGTCACGTGAGGGAACGCGCGTGTTCGGATCAGTGCCGACATGGGTCTCCCCCGTCCGTGGTTGGTCCGTAGCTTCCCGCGCAGCAACAGCGGCGTGATTCGAGCCAGGTTCCGTCGAGCCTGTGGGGTTCTGCGCCAATTGGGCAACCGCGGGCCGCTGTGCTTGCGTTACCAACAGGGCGATTACGGACGTCCAACGTGCGCGCACGCGCCAGCTTAGCTGCAGGCTCGTCGTGCGCCAGCGTTCGCGGGGTGTAGCCGCACCTAGCAGATGGGCCCAATGCCTCCGCCGTCAGAGTAGCGGACCAGGACCAGTAGCACGGGCAGCACCTTTCCGAGGACTGCCGCCTTTCTCCCGAGTCGCCTTTGGTCGATCTGCGTCGGTACGCCCGCGAGCGGAAGTATCGCCGCTTTGAGGCAGGGTGATCGCCAAGGTAGCGGTCCCCGCGACCCCTTCTCGCATCACGTAAACTGGTTGCACGTTCTCGCGCAGCTCTAAAACCAAGATCAAACCAGCCCTGTCGCGGCGCAACTTAGCGCGCACTAAAGGAGTCGCGAAGTGCTCCGTCACCAACGGGTTTAGGTTGTTCTCAATTCCAACTTGAGCACCTTTGAGCAAGTATTCGACTCTTCGCGCGGCCACTTTCTGCACGACGGGAAGAGGCCGGGACACGGTTAGTGTGAGTAGGCTGGTCCCGTCCGAACGAACCTGGAAGCTTGGAGCTTGAACAAGGGGGCGGTTCGGATCGATCGCCTCGCGCCTCTTTCCGGTTCTTGCATCCCCCTTCCCCTTCTTTGACCAACTATATCCACCCACTGTCGATGGTACGCTTTTCGGAACGTCCACCGTTCCAGACTCTCCTTGGTTCGAGCTAGCGCCGCCACGATCGGACTTCTCACTGGGCGCCGGATGGGTCACCTCTTCGGTTTTGGCTGGTGCGGCGTGACCTTGACTTGACGCGAGAGAGCTGAACGACAAACCGATCCCAAGCACTCCAATTGCCGAAGCCCTGGTCGCGACCCTCATATCAGCATTGGAGCATGCTTCACACGCTGTAGCCACCCCGACATTCCGAACCTCGAGCCCGTCCAAGCACCCCTGTTTGCCGCACCGACTAACTGAAACTCTGGGTGCAACTTGCCACATCCGGCACTAATCTTCGGTCCCCCCATGGATGTATCCGTTCCAGTTACTGAAATCACCGCACTGCTTGGGCGAGGCACCCACTTCGAAGGCAAGCTTCACTTCGAGGGACGTCTGCGTATAGACGGTAGTTTTCGCGGCGAAATTCGCGGAAACGACGTCCTCGTGCTGGGCGACGGCGCGGACGTCGAAGCGGAAATCGATGTCGCCGTTCTCATTGTCAAGGGTGGGAGCCTGCGCGGGAATGTGCGCGCCAGTCAGGCGATCGAGCTCCACATTCCATCGCGCGTGTCTGGGTCGCTCCACGCCCCAGAGATTTTCATGGACAAGGGTGTGCAGTTTTCGGGCGCTTGCACAATCGCTCCCCTTGACTCAAAGGCCGATCAGTCGCCCTAATCCGAGTCGCGCGCAACACCTGTTGCAGACAGGTGCCCGAACTCGCCTGCAAGCTACTGGCTGGCACAAGTAGCGTGAATCGCTTTCACGATGTGATCCGGAGTTCACGATAGTGACGTTCGGCTTAGCCTCACTATATATTCAAGTTGTTGATATCTCGGAACAACTTTTCACCCGAAGGGGCGGCACGCAGTGTGCATCTAGATGCGTCGTTCCCAGCACGAGTCTGTCATCGTGCATCGAAAGTCGAGGCTGTCCGTGTTGTCTGCGAAAAAGTTCTGGCTTCCGTTGGGCATGGTTCTTGGTGTCACTCTTATCCCCGTTGTAGGCGATGCTAAGGGAAGCGACCCGGTGCGCTACAGCGTTCGTAGTTCAGCAAGTAGCATTGAAGCCGGTGCAGCACGCGTGCGCGTTAATGCCCCCGCCAGTTCGGTGATGGGTATGGTCACCAACTACGGTCAATGGGACCGCGTCATCACGCGATTCGACAAGGTGCGCGTCGTCGGCCGAACAGCAAACACCGTCGACGTGTACATGCAGGTCCCCATACTCAAGGGAGCCGCAAAGATTTGGGCAGTGGTGCGCTTCGAGGCGCCGAAGTCCGTGGGCGCGGAACGGGTCGTCGAAGGGCACATGATCAAAGGCAATGTCGAGCGGTTGGACGCAAAGTGGCGGGTCGCTCCCCTTGATGATCGCACATCAGAGCTTCATCTGGAGATGCTGATCGTGCCCAAACTTCCAGTCCCGGGCTCGCTCGTCACCGGTGAAGTGGCGTATGCCGCTGACAAGGCCGTGCTCGATTTGCGCACCGAAATCGAGAGCCAACACTAGGGGGTGTCCCGGTTTTCCAGTCTGCTGCCCAGCGAGATCCTCCGGGTGCAGCGCGCGGCCTCGTGGCTGCGCTCCTCAAAGTAGTGATGCTGCCCCCGTCCGCCCGGACGCGCGTTGCGCGCGACGCCCGGTCGACTTTCCCCCAAAGCCATGTGCACTGGCCGCCTGCGGCGCCTGCCAAGCTTCGCTAATCACCGTGGCCCTGCGTGGAATCCTGCACACCGTGCACGATTCCACTTTGGTTCGTTCGCTATGCTAACTGCGCGTGGCAGGGGGAAGTGACGAAAACTGACGGGCAAAGCCGCCGCTCCTCCCATTCGCGCGCAGTAGCTTGGCTGCGAGCACGAATTTGGGAGGAGCAAGCACTCGCAGAGCGAGTGCGGTGGTGGGCAGCAAAACACTT
>JBLNFG010000511.1:0-5292 GCA_050263495.1 Myxococcales bacterium
CGAACTGCGAGCCGGCAAAGTGCTCGATCTCCGCGATCGTCACCTCGTGTGGCACGGCGCGCCGGTAGGCGCGATCACTCGTCATGGCATCGTACGTGTCGGCTACGGCGATCACACGCGCGATGAGCGGAATCTCGTACTTCTTGATTCCGAGCGGGTAGCCGCGACCATCCCAACGTTCATGGTGCAAATAGACGCCAGGAATCACCGGCTTCAGAAACTTGATGGGGTCGAGGATGTCCCGCCCATACGTCGGGTGGCGTTTGAACGTCTCGTACTCCTCGACGGTAAGGCGCCCCGCCTTGTTGAGATTCATGACGCACCCAACCTTACCAATGTCGTGCATCAGGGCGGAGTGTCGAACAATTTCGATTTCGGTGCCAGGCAATGCGAGCGCGCGTGCGAGTGCGACGGCATAGCGGGAGACACGTTCAGAGTGCCCAGCGGTGTAGCGATCCATCTTGTCGATGGTGCGTGCCAGACTCTGTATCGTTTGCTGAAATGTCGACTGCAGATCCTCGAACAGTCGCGCATTCTCGATTGCTGCAGCTGCGCGTGAGCCGATGATGCTGAGTAACTTGCGTTGACCCTCGTCGAAGCTGCGGCTTTGGGTGAGCGAGATGGCGGCGACCCAACCCAGCATGCTGTCGCGGGTTCGGAGCGGCACTGCCGCCAGGCTGACGACGCTCGGTTCAGCTGGTTCGGAGAAGAACGCCGCCGCCCGCGTCCCGTGCTCCAACAACAACTGACCTGCCTCGAAGCATTCGCAGAAACGCTGTGCATCGAAGCGCCCCAAGCGAGCTTCAGGATTCAGTTCCGGGGAACGCATCACCGAACGCTCTAAATACTTGCCTTGCACGTCCACTAACCAGGTTGCCACCGCATCTGCTCGCACGTCGGCGATCACGCTGTGGTCGACGGTAGAGAGGACTTCCTCAAGCGACAGACTGGCGGCAATTGCTTCAGTGACCTTGTAGAGCGAGAGCGCTTCCCGCAGGCGCAGATTTTCCGCAGATAACCTGCGCTTCTCTAGCCCCCGCTGAACGATATGGACTATCTCTTCCACCTTGAACGGCTTGAGGATGTAATCGTACGCGCCCCGTTTCATCGCATCGATTGCCGTTTCGACGGTACCAAACCCGGTCATGATGACCGTGAGCGTTTCAGGAAATCGTGACGAAACCTCCCGCAGCAGCTCGAGTCCGCCCATGTTGGGCATCTTCAAGTCGCTGATGACCATGTCGTAACCGGCGCGATCGAGTTCGGTGATGGCCGCCGCGCCGTCTGGCGCGGTGTGAACGACATACCCTTCCAGACTCAAGAAGTCAGCCAGCACGTCGCGAATGAGCCTCTCGTCATCCACAACCAGGATTCGAGCTCTCTCACTCTGCACTCCGGAGGGCGTTTCTGTCATCGTCGCTTCGACCTGCGAGTGTTCGAGCCGAAGACTCCGCTTCGCACGAGCACCTCTCCACAGAAACATGCTCGCGGTTTTTTGGCTAGCGTCATTGGCGGCGCGTAGCGCAATTCCCTTGAAGACGGGGCCCTTCGGACCGGCCGCTTCGCGGTTGCGCCCATGGTTGTCGCGTTGCTTGGAAGCAGCAAATTCCGGAGCATCTGAACAAGGTTTGCTTTGCCCAGGGGGTCGACTGCCAGACACCGAGCAACGCTTAACGCAATCTGGCGCAGAGCGTTGATCACAGCACGGCCCGCAGTAGGCGGAGGTATGCGAATCGGCATTCGCGTTGCGCGCGTTGTCCGTAAGGCTGCGATGCGATCCGAAGATTTGCGCAATAGCCTATCGACTGTGCGCGTCTGATCGAGAGCCGCACTACTGACAAAGGATCTGGTCGTGTTGAACCTTTCGGCCGCTCTCGGTGGACCAAGTTCAATCGATGAGCGAAGTCAACTACGATGTCCAAGCATACCGCCCAGTGGGCGCCTACCTTGTCTCGGATCGTACTGTTTCAAGAATTGAAACGTGAGGCCATTGATCACGGCATGCGCCACTATAGGGCCGACCAATGAGCCGGAGAGTTGGTACATGGCTCCGAGCACTAGTCCGCCGAGCGTGGCCCAGGCCATCCATACCCACCGGCTCGAACCGCTTGTCTGGTGCAACAAGCCAAACAAAAGCGCCTGTGGAAGCTGCCCGATCCAAGGCAGCAGCAAACCGCGGAACGCGAACTCCTCGCCGATTGCGCTCGAAGCTGCCAAGACGGCCACCATGGGCGAGGACAGGCTCAGGGCTAGCGGACGTAGATCCGCGTGCAACCGAGCCGCGAATTCGAATCTACGTACGAGTAGTTTGGTTCCAAAGACACTCATCACCCCGATGCACAGCCCCAAGGTTGCACTGAAGCAATGGGCACCAAGCTGGCTATCGAGCTTCAACCAAGGGTTATCGAGCGTGAAGACGGAGCGATTCTGCCAATACTCGGAGAGCCAGGCCGACACCGCGGCGAGCACCGAGTACGCAATTGCGACGACACTCCATCTAGTCATCCCGTCCACTATCGCACGAAGGCCGGCGTGGCGCACTCCTGGTGCGTTTCGGCAGGAAACGCTCTTTGCAGGTTCGAAACTTGCGGGGCCCGTGGGCCACCAACTACGGGTCCATTCTCGATGTGTAGCGCGCAGGACTGGTTTACGTCGATGACGAGTCGCTCAATCGGCGAAGCGTGCAACGATGTCGAAATTAGCAGTTGAGATCGGACAATGACGAGAGTTCTGGTGGCAATGAGCGGCGGCGTCGATTCTTCGGTGGCTGCGGCGCGTTTGGTGGCTGAAGGTAACGAAGTTATCGGCGTTACGTTGCACCTATGGGATTATCCAGACGACGGAAGCGTCCAGGGCCGGTGTTGTGCTCCGGAAGATGTACACGACGCAGCAAGGGTGGCCGCACAGCTCGGAATCCACCATTACTCGTTCGATCGACGCGAGCTATTTCGCAACGCAATCGTCGAGCCGTTCGTGGACGCCTACTTGGCTGGCACAACTCCGAGCCCCTGTGTGCATTGCAACCGCCTGGTGAAGATTCGTGAACTGCTAGAGCTCGCTGAGCGGCTCGGCGCGGAGCAGGTGGCTACCGGTCATTACGCACGGATCCGTACCAACGGAACGCGCCTGGAGCTGCTCCGCGGGTGCGACTCGAACAAGGATCAGAGTTACTTCCTCTATTCCTATCTTGGCCCTTCGTTGGCGCGCCTGCGGTTTCCTTTGGGGGAAGCGACGAAACCCGAGATTCGCGCCGAAGCGGCCGAGCTTGGGTTGTTTGGGGCTGGCAAGGGTGAAAGCCAGGAACTCTGTTTCGTTCCCACGGGAAGATACGACGCATTCGTGGCCGAGCGCGCCACTGGACGGATCCGCCCCGGTCGCATCTTTGACGATCAGGGTCGCGATCTTGGTCCGCACGAGGGAATTCATCAGTTCACGATTGGGCAACGGCGCAATCTCGGCATCGCGGCGGGGCGCCGCGTATACGTGACGAACATCGACGCCGACAGCGGCGTCGTGACAGTGGGCGATCGCAGTGCGCTCATGAGTGATGTGGCTCACGTCGACGCCTGGACGATCGCCGAAGATCTAGAGCTCCCGGCCGAAGTCGATTGCGCCGTACGCTATCGCGGCGAATTGCATCGTGCGCTGCTCGACCGCCACAACGACCAATTGCGTGTGCAATTCGAGCAGTCTGTCGCAGCGGTGGTATCCGGACAGTTTGCGGTCTTCTTCGTAGGCGACCGGGTGGTGGGCGGCGGCCAGATCGTTTAGGAATTGGACATGGGACGACCCAAATTGGACATGGGACGACCCAAATGGACAGCGCTTCGGGAACCCAAACCCCGTAGATACTCGGGAGTTCCACTACTGTCCGCCGAGTCAACGGCTAGCTGTTCGGGGCCGCGTTCTCGCCAGGTTGTGCACTGCTGCCGTCGGGGTCCCGATCGAAGTTTCGCCATCACTCCGGACTAGGGCTAAGCTGGTCTCGATGCTGCGTCCCACCGTCCCGTCGTGCCTCGTATTAGCGGTCCTCGCTGCGGGGTGCAGTGTGGGCGAGGGCAATGGATCGGTGACCAGCAAGAGACTCGTCGTGCGCGATTGTTGGGATGGGCAGTTCGATTTGCGGCCTACCTTCTACGCCGCGATTGCGTTCAATAAGGATCAGGTTTCGTTCCGCGTGCAGCGTGGCGACAACAATCAAGAGGTCTCCGACGGGTTGACGGTCAGCGTGCGTGAGCTTCAGACGATTCGTTCTGAGTCTTTGGGGCAACCCGTGCCCGTTGGGGTTCCGCCGGGCGTGCATCCACCTGGCACTGCTTGGTCCACGGATCCGAATCCTCCCACGGTGAGCCTCTCGCTCTATCTCCACGACACCTGCTACCTCCAAAACGGTGCGCTTTATTCGATCCGGGGGAGCATCACGTTCAAGAAGTTGTTCAGCGGCGATCCCAATGAAACGGTCGGCGAAGATCGGCTGACGGATGCTACCTTCACTGATGTCGAATTCGCTGATCCGCGCGATGCCAACATCGACGGTTCATACGACGACGATGTGGTTAGCCGAGTCAGCGGCAGCTTCCGGTTCTACTTCCAACGTGGTCAGCCGGCACAACCATTCCCCTGACGGTCTTCATGCGTACGCATATCGACGAGCGTCTGCGGAGCCAAGTAGACGCTTATGGGCTTAAATACAGCTGCGAAGATTGCAGCCACTTCGATCACGAAGCAGAGGTCTGCTCGCTCGGGTATCCTGAGCAGCCGCATCGACTTCGAGCACTCGTAGTCGACCAATCGCTCGTCTTCTGCAAGGAGTTCGACTGTGTCTAGAGGGAAGAAGAATTCCCATCCACCGTCCCTGATGCGGATTGTTGAACGTACGCTTCGAGAGGAGTCGCAGCTGGCGCCGGGGGACCGGGTGCTGCTCGCGGTCTCCGGCGGCGGCGATTCGATGGCGATGCTTCACGTCATGGCAAAATTGGCGCCCAAGTTGGGGGTCGGCTTGTTTGCCCACGGCGTGGATCACGGGCTGCGGCCAGAGGCCGGGAGTGAACTCGACTTAGCGGCTCAATTAGCGGCAGGCTTCGGGATCGAATTCTCGCGATCGAGTATCACGGTTCCACACGGCAGTAATCTGCAATCGCGCGCCCGCGAGGCACGTTACGCGGCGCTCGAACAACGAGCAAAGGAGCTCGGTGGTGCCTTGATTGCGACGGCACATCACGCAGACGATCGCGCGGAAACGGTCATCTTGCGACTGCTGCGCGGTTCGGGTGTTTTGGGGCTTGGTGTGCT
>JBLNFG010000512.1:0-9081 GCA_050263495.1 Myxococcales bacterium
GCCAATTCGACGCCTTGCGCGGCGACCTGTTCGCGACACATAGCCATTTGGCGACGCAACTCCGCAGTGAGGTGCCCAGTCTGATCGATACGCTCGAGTTACCAGAGACGTAGGCTCGCAAGCTCCTCCGTGGCAGGCTCGCGCTCGATGAGTTCTCCTGCCAGCTGGCGCGCGACCAATCCGCCCTGCGCCGTGCGGGCGCATTGCACCAGTGCTCGCAGCAATGGGTCGGGGTTCTGCCACTCTGGAGCCCAATTCGACAATCGCGCTCGGGCCTCAGATTGAGCAGGTTGCGCGATAATGGCGCGCACGAACGCTTCTCGAGCGGCATCGAGCTGGGTGAAATAGCTCGTTTCCAAGCGTCCGAGCGCGACGTGGCAATTCGCCTCGTCGGTCCAGCGCTCAAGCAGCGGCCCGGCCTCGAGACGCACCGCCAGCCAATCAGCGCAACCGAGTTCCGCGAGCACGGTGTCGAAGCCGCGCGAAATGCCTGAACGCGGCGAGAGTAGCTGCTCGACCCCGGCCAGGAGCTGTGACGTGTCGTACGATACGTCGGCACGCCCGTCGAGCAACGCGGCGAGTGCGCGCACAATGTCGCCAGCCTCGAGTGCGGCAAGCGCGCGTACGTCGTGGCGCGCACTGTCACCGGCGGCCACGGCACTCTGTCGCCACACCTCGTCCGCGGCCTCCTTGCGACCAAGAGTGTCGAGCTCGCGAGCGAGACGCTCGGCGGTAAGCGACGACGCCGGGTCGAGCTCGAACGCGCGGTGGCATGCCTCAAATGCCCCCAACAAATCTCCGCTCGATTGATGGCGGCGAGAAGCTTCGTGCCAGGCCACGATGCCGCGCTCCCGACTCACTTGCTCAGGTGCCCACCCGGCCAGAGTCCCTATCCTGGTGAGTGCATCCGTCGACTCTGGAGTAATGCGCGCCAGCTCGGCAAAGTGCATCGCCGCACCTGCGGCATCTCCCGCTCGACAATAGAGGCACGCTACCCTATGGCGCATCGCGGGGGAGAACCCCGCGCCATCGAGTTCCAGGATTTGGGCACACTCCAGATGGGCGCCGATCTTCTCTAGGTTGTCAGCTAGCTCGAGCCGAATTGGGTCGCCAGGAACGAGTTCGAGCGCGCGTCTGGCAGCCTGGTTAGCTTCGCCATACGCGAACCCTTTGGCCCAGCAAGCGCGAGCATAGCGTGCGTGTGCAGCGGACGCCCCAGCCCAATCGCCCCGTGCCTCAAGGTCGCGCGACGTGGCCCGCAGTGCAGCCCGCGCGGCGTGCAAGTCGACACGCCGAGCCGTCAATTCGGTCTGATCGGGCAGTTTCCACGACTCGGGCACGAAGTCCGAAAGCGGGTGCGCGAGCGGGTTCGCAGCAACAGACGCAGCATCTTTGGTGACCTCGGGACAGGCCTCTTCATTCCGGGGATGAGTCCCGCTGCTCTGATCTGGTTCGGGGGTCAAGCGTCCTATGCGTAGGAAAACCCTGGTCGGCTGTTTTTAGCAAGGGTTTAGCAAACGAAGACTTGTAGATCGCCCCCGGTCCGGACTAGCCTTGGGCTGCCGCCCGACGCGTCTTGGCGGCGGAGGACTCGATGCGACCCCTCGATTCAGACAATTTCAAGCGCAGAATGACCGCGTTGGCCGTGGGCCTGCTCGTCGGTGCAGCCCTGGCGAGCCCCGCCGCGGCACAAACGGCGCCTACGCCGCCTGCCAAGCCAGCGCAGCCGGCGCCGGCTGCAGCGCAACCCGCTCAACCCAAACCCGTTGATGTTGCGAAGCCCGCCGAACCGAAAGCGGTCGAAGCGGCGAAGCCCGTCGCAAAGCCCGTCGCAAAGCCCGAGACGCCCCAAGCCACCGCCACCGGCACTGTTCCCGCGACGGCAAAACCAACCACTGCTGCTGCGGCTACCAGCGCCAAGCCGGCGGACATCAAGCCCGCCACGGCGGCCGCGACAGAGAAGCCGAAAGCAGTGGATAAGAAGGCTCTAACAGGCGCAAAAAAGGCTTACACGGACGCGACAGCGGCATTCAAGGCCGGGAAGTTCGACGTGGCGTTGGTCAAGTTTCAGGAGGCCGAGTCGCTCGTGCCTTCCGCAACGGCTGAGTACTGGATTGCCGCATCCTACGACAAGCAAGACAAGCAAGTCGAAGCCCTAGCGGCCTACGCTACGTTCCTTGCCAACCCTGACCTTGCTGCGAGCGATCCCAAGGTCAAGCCATCGGACGACAAGATTGCCGAAGCTCGCGCACGTTACGATGTGTTACGAGCCACCGTGCCAGGTGAACTGGTGCTTACGGCCGTGCCTGCTGAGGCAAAGATCAGCGTCGATGGTCAGGTTCAAGCCGAGAAATCGCCGTTCACACTCAAGCTGACGCCCGGAGATCATAAGCTCCAGGTTTCGGCCGATGGCTTCGTGGCGCAAGAGCTCACGGTCAGCGTGGAAGCAGCAAAGCGCACCTCGCGCCAGGTGGAACTTGCTCCAGTGCCGCCACCACCTCCGCCAGAACCGGTTGCGGCACCGCCACCTCCGCCACCTCCGCCACCTCCGCCACCTCCGAAGAGCCTCGTGCCGGCGTACGTAACCCTTGGCATCGCAGGTGTTGCAGCCGGCGCCGGTACATACTTTGGCATCCGTGCCTTGTCGGCCAAGAGTGATTACGACGACCACCCAACCACTTCCAAGGCAGATGACGTCGAAAACAACGCGCTGATTGCGGACATGGCCTTTGGCGTCGCAATCACGCTCGGTGTGACCGGCATCGTGCTCCTGACCACTCCCGAAGAGCAACCTGCTCCAGCGGCTGCGGCAGTGTTCAAGCCGAAGCGGGTTTCGCTTAGCCCGTGGGCATCGACGAAGTCGGGCGGCGCTGCGGCGCGCTTCGAGTTCTAGGTCGGATCCCGCGCGTGGAGCGCGGACAAGACTTCCGCTGCACCAACGCAAACATCGCGCCCCAGTACGAATCACGTGCTGGGGCGTTTTGCTGCGCGCAATGCGCGCTTCTGGCGCAAAAAGGGCCCTGCGCTTGGCTTTCGTGAGCCGGACAGCGAGCGACAAGTCGTCCAGCTACGTCGATCGCAATCGATTTTGCGCCCGGACTTACCCGAGCGAAACACAAAGAAGAAACCCCAGTAACGGCACGAGTTGCTGGGGTAACACTCGGTACGCGTCGACGATCAGGCGAATCGCTTCTTGATCGCGTCAACGACTTGCCCCACATCGGGAGGCAACGTGACTGGTGGGTTAGCGAGACGGCTTGGCACGCCCTCGATCGTGCCTTCATGGTACTTGACCTTGAACTCGGTGAACTTGAGGCCCGCCGCGGTCGATACCACGACGACGCGCTCGTTCTTCCCGATCGTGCCGTTCGCTACTAGCTTCTCGAGCGTGGCGAGCGCGACCGCCGTATGCGGGCACGTGTACATGCCGGCTGCGTCGGCGCGCGCCGCGGCCTCGCACAGCTCCGCTTCACTCGCCTGCTCCACGATCCCATTCATGGCCTCGAGAGCCATCATGGCGCGTGGAGCACTGACGGGATTGCCGATTTGAATGGCCGTCGCTTGAGTCGGTTGGGCTTGAATCGGTTCGACGATCTTCTTCTTCGCGATGAAGGCGCGGTACATCGGATTGGCGTTCTCCGCCTGAGCCACCACCAGCCGTGGGTAGCTGGCGATTAGCCCCAGATCCTTCATCATCTTGAACCCAGCGTACATCGCGGAGGCATTGCCCAAATTGCCGCTTGGCAGGATGATCCAGTCCGGAACCTGCCAGTTGAACTGCTGTACAATCTCGATTGCGACGGTCTTTTGCCCCTCGATTCGGAGCGGATTCATCGAGTTGGCGAGGTAGATCAAGCCAGCGGCCGCGAGCTCCTTGACGATCGCCATGCAGCCGTCGAAATCCGTGTCGAGACCCAGCACCAACGCGCCGTGTGCAATCGGTTGTACTAGCTGCGCTGTCGAGATTTTCCCACGTGGAAGCAGTACCACGACGGGCAAACCAGCAGCTGCTCCAAAAGCCGCGAGCGATGCGCTGGTGTCACCGGTAGAGGCGCACGCAACCGCACGGACCTTCAGCCCCTCACGCATGGCCCAACGCACGACGCTCGTGAGCACGGTCATTCCGAGATCCTTGAAGGATCCACTGTGGCTATTGCCGCAATGCTTCACCCAGAGATCGCGCATTCCGAGACCTGCGCCGTAGCGTTCCGCCCAGAATAGGTTCGTCCCGCCCTCGTACATGCTGACGATGCAATCGTCAGGGATTGCGGGCATTACCCATTCCTTCTTGCCCCACACTCCAGAACCGTACGGCCACTGGTGACCGTGGTAGCGGTCGTCGAAGAGTTTCATCCAAGCGGCGGCACTGCGATCGCGGAGCGCCTCCACGTCGTGGGAAACCATCAGCAGTCCCTGGCACTGGGGGCACCGGTAGATGGCTTGGGTCACGGGCCACTCACCGGCGCAGCCGGCGAGACAACGAAATACTGCTCGGTATTGCACGGCGCGACTATAGCCCACGTCTTCGGTCCGACAGCCCCCGCAGGTCGATTCCACGAATTCGGCCCGCTAGTCCGAATGGTGATTCTTTGCGAAACTGCGGCTAGCGCCCCGAGGCTTCTGAGAAGAGAAGTACTAGCCATCGCGGAGCGCAGTCGGGTTTGGGCGACTGCCCAAAGAATCGAGCTAGTAGCGAGATTCGCCGCGCAGCGGCAGGTCCGAAGGACCGATCGTTTCGATAGAATCGCGCTACTAGTGTCGCTCCCCGAAATGCCAAAGCCCTGGACGCTCATTTTAGCCGTCGGTGACGGTGACCCCAATCGCCGCGTTGGCGGCCTCAGCCTCGCGCTGCGACTGGCCCTCGACGCGCAGCGCGGCGGTGCGACCTCACTCGTCATCGAGGGAGCAGACGTAGCGCAGCTGCACGAGCTCCGTGATGCACGACTACACTTGGCTCGCCTCGATGCGGCACCAGCGAATCAAGCAGCCGTTGTCGTGCCGGCACATGCGCTGCTCCACCGCCAATCCTTCGCACTGCTCGCACTCGATCAGGCTGAGGCGGGCACGCGTCGAACACTCGCCGCGCTCGCGCCGAATTCCGAGGTGCCCTACTGGTTTGACCCGATTTTGGTCAGCGACGGCCCGAGTGCAAGCCATGCCGAAGGTTTGCTGTTTCGCTCGCTCCGCAAGCGCGAAGACGGCTGGACCTCACGTTGGCTCAACCGCTACATCTCGCTCTCAATCTCGCGATTTCTGGCGAAGACGACGCTGCAACCCAACCACCTCTCCGTCGCCATTCTTGCGATCGGGTTGCTGGGCGCATATCTCGCGACGCGGGGTAGCTACAGCATGATGTTGTGGGGCGCATTCCTGTTTCAGATGCAGAGCGTCCTCGACGGCTGCGATGGCGAGCTGAGTCGGGTGACCCATCGCGGTTCGTATCTGGGCGAGTGGCTCGACACCGTGGGCGACGATCTAACCAACTACTCGTTCTTCGCGGGCGCTTCGATCGGGCTCTATCGCCAGTCGAGCTCGCCGCTGTTTCTTGTTGCTGGTGGCGTCGTGGTACTGTCGGGATTGCTCACGAGCGGGCTCGAGTATCGCTACCTGTTGTCGATTCACTCGGGGGATCTCCTGAAGTATCCCCTTTCGCAAGCGACCACGAACCAATCGGGCGCTTTCGGCGCAATCGCGCCGCTGTTCAAACGAGACACCTTCGTATTTCTCACGCTGCTCGCCGCGGCAGCGAACCTACTCGCCGTAACGCTGGTGGCATTTGCAGTCGCGGCGCTCGGGATTCTGATTTCGGTGCTGGCGACCGAGCGACGTCTGCTACACGAACGGAAGGCTAAACGAGTCGCGTGAATTGGCGGAGGCTTGTGCCCCTGCTCGTAGCGACCGAGCTCTTGCTCGTGGTCAAGGCGCGGCATGCCTACGCTCAACTTGGCCCCAACGGCAGTTCGATTCGAACCAGCCGTTACTCGGTCGACCTATTCCAAGGACCGGTCATCGCCAGTACCCGAGTGATCGGAATGGGCGGCGCGTACGTCGCCATTGCCGAACGCGTCGAGGGGAGCTTCTACAATCCCGCCGCCCCAGCAGTTCGGATGCCTTGGTCCAGAGGCAGAGTCGACGTCGACGGCGCCGTCGGCTTTACCTCGCCCGGGACTCTGCAGCGCTCGGATTTCTTCAACTCTGGATCGGACCGCACGAATCTCGCTACGAGCGATCCCGGCCAATTCGTGTTCATGGACGCGGAGGGGCATCTGCAAGTCGATGAGTGGGGATTCGGCGCCGGCGTCCAGATGCAACAGTACCGCCTCAACCGTGAGATCCGCACTACTCGAGACGCACGGACGGACCAATTGAATGCCCAGGTGTACGTGATGCTTGCCCAAGTGGCGCGCGCAACCGCAGACGGGCAACTGATCGTCGGTCTGGGTCTGCGCCCCTTGTCGCTCAACGTCGCCAACCTGAATCCATCCGCAATCCAGCCGCCGTCGCTGTTCACGACTCGGGGCGTGGGCTACTCTGCAGGGTTCCTTTGGCGCCCGAACGACGCGATGTTTCGCGTCGGTGCATCCTTCAACAGTGCGGTCACGACGCGAGTCGCCGTGGCAACCGACAATGTAGCCGTGGATGCGAACGGCAATCATCAAATCGCCGCGGGAACCGCGGACGAAATGTATCTCCCTGAACAGGTCACTCTGCCGTGGGAACTTGATCTTGGCGTCGCAGTTCAGTTCGGGGAGCGCCCGTTCAATCCGCGTTGGATTGGGACTGGCGAACTGCTACGGCCGCTGCGACGCCGCATCGAATGGCGTCGCTTCGAACGGCAGCGCAAGCGCAAGCGATTGCTCGATGAAGCCGCGCAGGAACCCGGCGAAGTCGAGCGCCTCACCCGGCAATTGGACGAAGACGATGCCGCCGCGGAAGCTGCAGACGAAGCGGAGCTCGATCGGGAGAAGTTTTACGCCAATCAAGAGCTCAAGCAGCGCGAAAGGCGGATGGGCCGCTGGTACATCCTCGTGACCACCTCACTTCGGTTGAGCGGAGCCGTGAGGAATGGGGTGGGCATCGAGTCTTTCCTGCAGCGTGTCGTCGATCGGTCGGGAGCGCGCACGGTGGCATCGCCACACCTTGGACTCGAATCCGAGGTCATCGCCAATTGGCTCAAACTGCGCGCTGGTGTGTATGGGGAACCCACCCGATTCGACAATGCCAACGCTGCGCCGCGACTTCACACGACGGTTGGTTTCGAGCAAAAGATCTTCTACTGGCGGGTATTTGGGCTGTTCCCAAAGGACAAAGCGTGGCGTATCCAAGGGGCTGCTGACTTTTCCGAACGCTACTTCGGTTGGAGCGCGGCGGTGGGGGTCTGGTATTAGCAGCCGGTCCGCGTTGAATTCCGAGTGTGCCCCGCGGGACGCGGCCCTAGGTCAACGTGATGCTGGGGATGGAGATTCACGGATGCACGTATACTCGCGCACTTGGTTCGATGGGTAGCGTGCCATGCCAATCCTTGGGCAGCCCAGGGTGAGTGAAGTGGAACAGCCAACGAGCGTCGATCGGGGACAGATTCACGCAGCCGTGCGAGCGCGGTTCGCCAAAGCCATCGTGCCAGTAGGCGCCATGGAGTGCATAGCCCTCCGAAAAGTATTGGACCCAGGGCACCTCACGCATCTCGTAGGCACCGTCTGGTTCTTCTCCGTTCATAGTTGCCGTCAGGTGCTTGGAGACGATCTGGAACACGCCTGTTTTGGTAGATTTCGACGTCGCAGGGTCCATCAATCCATCGACCCCCGTCGACACAAGCGTCGCGAACATGGGCCGCTTGCCCTCGTAAGCCACTAGGGTTTGCTTCTGGATCGACACATCGATCCAGACTTCCCCCGCCAATGCCCAGTCGGGCCAATCGGTTCTCGACTCCACGACTCGTAGTCCCGAGGTCGACAACCATGCGCCATCTTTTGTGCGGATCCATTCGCGAACGCCTTCCGTAACGCGCTCGCCCGTTAGCGCGACGGCCTCACGTCGAGCCAGTGCCCGCTCGGCTCGCAGGGAACCCGCCTGAGGCGTGCCTCGATACAGCCAAGCGCCGCGTGACATCGTGAACGCGACGGGCAGTGAATCTCCTTCGCTCAAGATCTTTCCGGAGAACGACGAGGGACGCACGGCGTCGAGTCCGTCCGTCGTGACGAGTTCCAGATCCGGCGTCATGCCGTAGAGCGTTCCCGCGTCGAGAAAAAACCCAAGCAAGGCCACGCCGCCACCGGCCAGACCATCTCCCAGGAAGGCTCGATCCATTGGGCGTTGATAGCCGAAAATCTGGCGTGGCTTCCGAAACCAATCGGGCAGCGCGGCAATCGCCAAACGTCCGAGTTCGGAATGGAGACGTTTCGAGAAGCTGTGCGTCCGCCCCTCCCCTGTCGCGGGCGCAAAGCCATAAAACCGTGGGATTTGCCGGCGCGCAATCGTGTATGCAAAGGGCAAATCTGCCATCCGATCCGGGGTCTCGACGCGAACAGTCGCGAGCGGATGCTTTGGATCGAGCGTCGCAGTTCGCCCGTTGGCGCACACGTAACCGTTGGGCTTAATACCGTACCAACCAGCGCTACAGCCGCGGCGCGAGGCAGCCTCAGTCGTGCGCTGCACGCGGGCACCGAAGCGAAGATAGCCGATTTTCTTCGCAGAGAAGCGCGGCTCAGCGAAGATCCACGTCTCGCGCCCGATCGAATAGACGAAGGTCGGTTCGCCCTCGAAGCTCGAGTCGACTGCCTGTTCTCTTTCGTTACTCGCAGGGCGTTGGGATTCGCCTTCGTTGGCCGCCGTCGCTTGCGACTCACCCTCGTTGGCCGTCGCCTGCGACTCACCCTCGTCGCTGCCTTCGGGCACGGAGCCGTGAACCGGTAGCGACGTCAGTTGGGTGTCGCGCGGGGTGGATTCACTCGCCCTGTCGCCATTACTCGATTCCTCGCTCTGCGCGGATTGGCTGGCGCTCGTGACCGTTACGGAGTCGCCCCGGTGATTTGGATCGATCTGGGCGTGGTACGGACAACTCGTGAGCGACAACGCGGCAAG
>JBLNFG010000513.1:0-3803 GCA_050263495.1 Myxococcales bacterium
TACGGCCCCAAAATCCATCAAGAGTCTATGAACTAAACGGTCAGGATGCCCTACTGCTCTTCGACCAGTCTTTCACGAGCGAGCGTAGGTCGTCTGGTAGGCGACAGATCGCGGCTAACGCGAGTCCAGTCAAACACGTTCCGTATCGCATCGATTCGGGCAAGTACCATGGCCCCTAAGAAACAGCCGAAAGCCGAACTCGTTGGAACTCGATCGGCACTGAGTCGTCCCTCGGTGCTGCTCGGTCGCGAAAGAAGAGTCGCGGAAAGGAGCACCCAGATGGTTGCCGCAATGCAGTTAGCGAAATGCCGAACATTCACTGAGCAGACCCCTGCAAGTGACGATCTTCAACGGTATCGACGCGGTGAAATCACTGAGGCGGAATACCTGCAAGGCAGAATCGAGATCGCGATATCTCACTTGAAGGGGCGATTGTCGGCGGGGCGGCTGCAGATGTTGAGAAACGTGATCACCACGCGACTCGACACCGATCCGTTGCTACTCGAAGCTAGAGCTCGGTTGCTGAAGACTGGCAGTCGCCCAACAGAAACAGTGCAACAAAAACACCGCAAATAGCCAACAAAACCCGTTTGCACAACTCGATGCGTGATCGGCAATACGGGCGACAGTGCTAACAGCGTAATCGGCAATCCGAGCGTTTGCGCCTACACGACCGGAGAGTTCGTTGCGGGAAAACATCGGCTACAGCGCGCCGCTTTGCAACTGTGACGAGGAATGCGCCGCGTCAGGTTTTGTCCACGCTGTGGGGCCACTGCCGCTAGGAGCGAGTCCAATCCTATGACCAATGATCTTTCCCACGAGAGCCAAGAAGCTCGGCTCGACAACGAACCCCTTTGGCTCGTCGTCGACCGAGACGGCAACAGTAAATCCTACGAATTTCCGCCCGCTGATGATGACACCACGGTGGTGGTCGGGTCATCGGAGCGCGCTCAGATTCGCGTCGCCGGAGCCGCACCCATCGCGTTCTACGTGGAGCGTGTTGAGAACGACTTGTGCATCACCTCGTGTTATCTCGGATCAGACCTGTACATTGACGGGCACGTTGTCAGTGGTAGGAGCACGATCGTAAGGCGCGCGACGCTGGAGCTTGCCGGTGCGCGATTGGTGCTCTCCGTGCGCGACAATCCCCCGACGTTGCCGGGTTACTATTTGGATGCGCCTGAGGCTGCTCGCGTGTCGGCCAGCTCGATATCTGTGACGTCCTCGCCCGTTGCTGTCGCCTCATCTTGCACGCGTTCGGATCCTCACGAGAAGTCACTGCCGACCGTCAGTCAAACGGAGTTGGTCGTCAGCGCGAGATCCGTCTCGCCGATCACTGTGCTGCCGCCGAAAACCTGTTTCGCCGGACTGGGAACACCGGAACCTTCTGGATCGCCGGACAAGGCGCCCGACGCATATTCGGATGTCCTAGACGCCTGGTTTGAAGCGACATTTCTTAGCGACCCTGGAGCCAAGAATGCCCCGCCAAGGCTAGGCGAGCCTTCAGCGGAGCGCACTAAGCCCGCGCCTTTGAAGCAAGTGACCGTTCCGCCTCGTCCACGACCAACTGTGCGCCGCCCATACTCGGACTTTGCGCAAACGCAGGAGCTTGCGCCGATTCGACTGATGGCGAGCACAGAAGAGCTCGAGATGATCGAGCTGGGGCCCGCTTTGGGCAACGGCGACGCACCGACGGAACGCGCCATTCGAATTGGGTCGGTGGTTCCCACGACCCAGCTCGATTCGGAGTCGGTCGTCACGTCGACGAGTGCTGAGTCGAGTATCACGCCGCGGCTACTGCCTAGTGCACCGCCACGGAAACGACGTCCATTGCTGTTCCTCCTGGGGGCGATACTCGGAACGATTCTTCCCGCTCTTTGCTTGGTGGGGGTAGGCCGACTTGCGTTGCTGTCCAAAAACGCTCCGCCTTCTCGAACGCATTCCATATATGCCGCTGCAACTGCTGCTTCGCTGTCGCTACCAGCGTCAGCAGTGCCTACAACTGCACAACCTGCAGCGCTGCAACCCAATGCCGTCATCTCGGCAATCTCGGCGTCGTCCGCAAACGGGGTTCCAGTCCAACCCGCGCGAACCAATAGAAAACACTCGCGCGCTACGGCGTCTGGCCATTGACACTCCGCAATGCCGAAAAGCAACTCGCGCACATGGAGAACGTACTCGGTTATGAACAAGACTGGAGAAGGCGAATGGTCGACATCGGTCCCATGAAACTCAGAAGAAAGCGTCCGCGCAACCGACGTGGCATCCGTCTGCTGTGTAGCAGACGCGAGTCCGCCGCACCAAGCGGCTTCGGCACGGCGCCCATTGGTGGCGGAGATCGCAAAACGACCGCGCCAACGCCCGATGAGCCCAGCAGCGAACTCCTGCGTGTGCTGCGGGGCGAGATGACCGAGCAGGAGTACTTGGCTGGACGCGTCGAAGAGGCTCTTTCGCACGTCAAGGGGAGAGTATCCAAGGAACGTTTGGAAGCGATCCGGCACACGCTCTTGATGAAGCTCGAGATAGATCCGGTCCTATTGCATACCAGGTCACAGGTGTTTCGACGGAGGGACGGCCATTGAAGACGTGAACGGAAGGGCGGGCACTTCAGTACGCGTGGGGCCTTTGACGTCTTCAGCTGAGTCTGCCAGGGTAGCGAGGTCGAGACGCCTCCTGAGTCCGCCACGCTGCAGCACGGTCCAAACCATAGTGGACACAGCAGCCTGCCGTTGTTGCTCGGGGGCTTCTCGTTTGTTCGGTTGGAGTCGATCAGCGGAGTGCACACACCATCGGGGACCTCCCGCATCACCAACGGGAATCACGTCACCCGACAATAGCCCGAAGGCGCTTTTCGTCCGAATCAACTTGAATAGATCGCCGCGTCGAGCGGTACTGTTCGAGCAAATGGACCCGCGACGTCGCAAGCGTCCGGGTCCGTGGGCGAACCTTCACTCAAAAGGATCACCGATGAGCAAGCTATCAGATGCTGGTGCACGCCACCAGTGGCGGCATTCCTCCGTCGACAGCCTCAGCCCTTTCGAGCGTATTCCACGGGGACACAACGACCGTCATCCAGTAGAGATCGCCGTCGACAACCGAATCGGCGATCGCGTGAGACGCAAGTGGATCGTGCGACTGCAAAACCAAATCGTTGCGTTTCTAGGCCCAAATTCTGGTGTCTTCATGAAGCTTGATGCAATGCTCAACGAGCAAGCGTTGGATCGGGAGCGAAACTTCTTCAACGTTGGGTACGAGTACGGCAAGGCAGATGGGACCGTGGCGGGACAGAAAGGTCTACAGCGGCCGTTGAGCCGCGCAGAACAGCTCGTCCGTGATCTACTGCGACAGGCCTTCGACGAACAGATTTCCCGTAAGGAGCTGGTGGCGGCCTTGCTTCGATGTGCGTTGTCGATAGTCGACTCGTCGCGAAGCTGTTAGGGGGCCTTTGGCGCGTACCCCCGAGTCCTTTCGGGGGCACACGCTAAGCACGTCAGTTCACTGCGCGGAAGCAACCTGCTGAAGCAGCGCCATAGCCCGTGCCGCTTCAGCGGGTGTCCCCTGGATCAGTTCGATCACAATTGTTCCGGTGACGTCGCCGACCGGAGCGATCTCCACACACCAGCTCTCGCCGGCCGGGGTGGCGAGTTCGAGCTCGACCGCAAGCGCATGCAGGGTAGCCTTGAGGTATCGGTACGGCGTGCCCTTCGGCAGCGCAACCCGCACCGTCGGCTGCGGGATGCCGTAGGTCGTCGCGAGTTCGATGTGGAATTCTGCCTTACTGAGAATCTGGTTCATCGTGTCGT
>JBLNFG010000514.1:0-6947 GCA_050263495.1 Myxococcales bacterium
ACGCTTGCGGCCTATGCTGCTCCCGGCACGACGCCCAGCTTGCCGAAGTGGCAACGAAGCGGCGCCGCCCCAGTGCCAAGTGCGCAGTAGTTGCAGCCAAGGCAACGCGATGCCAGCTGCGCTCGCCTCGGCGGCAACTCACTCGTCGGTAAGCCGGGGAAGGCCGCGCTTTCGGTGGTTGCGACACGCGCGAGTGCTTCCAGGCATGCCGTCCAGGGCTGGGGTAAAGGGTGACTCAGACATTCGCGACGCACGCGAGAGCGTTCGGCGATGCTCATGATTCAAACGTCAGGTGGCGTCAGCCCCAAATGGCAAATGCCCACTGAATACAACTCGCACCGGCGCCAGCTTGAGCCTCATTAGCAGAATGCTCCCTCGGGCTCCCAATCCGAGGCTGTGTCTTCGTAGGCACCAAGTACACGAGCAAACTCCGGTTTTCCTTCGACCTCATTATCCCGATCATCCGTGTCTCTCACCTTCGAATTCAAGAGGGCAAGCACCGCCTTCTCAGCGCTAGTTGGGGTACTGGTGAAACGAGAGGTCCGCATCGGATCGATTCGCACGAGCAAAAATGAATTGTTCGATGGGCGTCGCGATTGTCACAAAAAAAGCACAGGGGTGCGCACGACTGAAGATTTGAGCTCGCGCTGGCCAATCGCCGCGGATCTCACGTCAAACGCGTACTGAATCTCATGCGCCATTTTTGCTCGACGGAACTTGCTCCGTGACGCCACTGCCTCTTCGCGACTGTTAGCGGGACTTGCCCGACATGACAGCCCTCGGAGGCCTCGTGCGTACGAATACAGTTCTCCCTCTCCTCACCCTGACCGTTGGTCTCTGCCTCGGTTGCTCTGAAGCGGACGAAGACTCCGCGCTCGGAAGTGGAGGAACACCCGGGCTTGGAGGCGCAACTACGAATGGCCCCGCAACGAGTGCAGTAGGCGGCGCAACGAGCCTGGCTGGTGGCGCAACCCAAACCGGAGGTCGCTCGAATGCGGGCGTCAAGACTCAGAATGCCGGCGGTTCTACGGCCCAGGGCGGCGCATCGCGAGCGAGCGGAGGCGCCGCGACGGGCGGAGTCAGTCCTGCTGGAGGTACGCGAGCGGCAGGTGGCGGAACAGCCGCAACAGGCGGAACAATCGCCACGAGCGGCAAAGCAACTGGAGGCACCGTTGCTGCGGGAGGCAAAGCAACTGGAGGCACCGTTGCTGCGGGAGGCAAGGCAGCAGGCGGAACGTCCCCTGGGGGCACCAGTGCTGCCGCCGGAAGTGCCCCGCTTCCACGGTTCGTCGGTAACATCACGACGGGCAACTCCGTCGATCCGACGGGTCTCAAGTACGCCAAGTACTGGGACCAGATCACGCCAGAAAACCAGGGCAAGTGGGGGTCCGTGCAATCCTCTGCCTCGGGCTCGCTGAACTGGGGCTCACTCGATTCAATCTACAAGTACGCGCAGGACAACAAGATCATCTTTAAGCAGCACACCTTTGTTTGGGGCTCTCAGCAGCCTAGCGGCACGCCAACCCTGGCCCAAGTCGAGAACTGGATCAAATCGTTCTGCCAGCGCTATCCCGACACCAAAATCATCGATGTCGTCAACGAGCCGCCTCCCCACACGACGCCGAACTACACGGCCAACCTCGGAGCGGGTGAGAAGGGCAAGTGGCCATGGATGGTCAAGGCATTCAAGCTAGCGCGCCAGTACTGTGGGAACGCGATCTTGATTCTGAACGACTACAACAACATTGAATACGCCGATCAGGAACAGCACTTCATCGACATCGTGAAGGACATCAAGGCGAACGGTGCGCCAATCGACGCAGTGGGCTGCCAGTCACACGGTCTAAAGGGTCGAAGTACCGCGCAAGTCCAGGCCAACATCAACAAGATGGCGACGGATACTGGGCTTCCGGTGTACATCACCGAGTACGACATCGGCGATGGCAACGATCAGTCCCAGCTCAACGACTTCAAGAATCACTTCCAGGTCTTTCTGAATACCCCTTCCGTTAAGGGGATCACGGTCTGGGGCTGGATCAACGGGCGAACGTGGATCGATAACTCGGGGATCGTGAACGGAACCACGCCGCGGCCCGCGATGACCTGGTTGATGCAACAACTCAGCCGTCCCGTTCCGCCGAACTGAGTCACCACGCAGCACACGGTAGGTTTGCGCCGAACTGAGTCACCACAACCTATCGTTCGTTACGCAGCGCTACTTTGACTGCCGACTATATAGATCGACCGCAGTCACCGCGGCTTATCGTTCGCCTTTGCTGCGCAGCGCTACTTTGACTGCCGACTACATAGCTCGACCGCAGTCACCGCAGCTTATCGTTCGCCTTTGCTGCCCACCACCGGTAGCGCTCGGTTCCCGAGCGCTACCTTGCTCCTCCCCGATGCGTACTCGCGCGTACGCGCCGCCGCTCCCGCGCTGCGTGCGCATGGGAGGAGCCGGCAACGTACCTGATCGGCCAGACGCCGTCACGTAGACTACGGGTCGTGATCGGTGGTCGCGCCGCGAGTCGGAAGCACGTACACACCAACCTGCTCACCGCCAAGATCCGCGGCCCAGGCGACCATCTTTTCGTTGGAGGCAATGGCAGTGATTGAACCCGCACGACTGGGGTAGAGCACACGCGGCTGACGCGTGGTCTTTCCGACTTCGAATAGGCCCTCTACACATCCGCAGTAGATCTGTGTCGACACCTGAATCGGGGAACACACGAAACCTTCGAGCACGGTCTCTTCTCGGGCCACGCCGCTCACGAGCCTTCGAATCTCGGACTTTTCCAGATCGTAGTAGTAGACGTCTTCAGCGGCAGCCAACATCGAAGGCCGTCTACCCGGATGCGCCACACCGTACTCCGGCAAGCCGCCACTCGTGCGAACCATGCCAAAGCGATAGGAAGCGTCCGTAGGCCGATCGATGAAATACACGGCATCCCCGATCATCGTCAGACCGCTGAGCTCACGCTGTGACGCTACGAGAGGACGAGGTCGACGGTTCTCGAGTGTCTGAATGGTGAAGGCGCCGTCACCGCTGAGATCGATCCAGGCAAACGCGTTAGGTGACGCGACCAAGTACTGCGGTTGATGAGGGAAGCGGGCAATCTCGCGGGTGAGTCCGCCTGCCTTGGGCGCCTCTAAGATCCGCCCCTTGGACCAGAATACGAACCCTGAGTGAGTCAGAACCGAACCGACGCCTAAGTCGAGCTCGATGCCTTGCGCTGGTTTTCCAGCGATTAGCTTGAAAGCCGCCTTCTGACTGAGGAGGTAGACCACGTCACCATCGACGGCCAGTGAAACGTGATAGGCGGAAATCGGCAGCTGGGCGAGTAGCGTGGGCTCCACGAGCCCATTTGGGAGCTTGCGCACCGCGACGCGCGTGCCGCTAGGCGGTGTGGTGGTTGGGACGGGCGACGTCGACGATGGACTTGGTGGGGAGCCGTGGCTCTTGCTGCAACCGAAACAAAACGAGAGTAGGCAGGCTGCGAGCAGATTGCACCGGGACATTCAGGTCGCTCGAGTATGACTCCTGAACCTTTCCTGATCACCTGCTGCCGGTCATGCGCCGGAGGAAGCGGGCAAATGCTGTGGTAGTTCGAGGCGGACGATGGGCGACCGCGGAGGGCAGGACAGGTCCTGTATTCGAACTCGGTAATGAACGCGGCCGCGTTGGGACTCAGTCCAAGTAAGTTAGCCGGACAAGTCGGCTCACCTACCAGTCCAGTTAACGAAATTCGGATACCTTGCGGTTTGTCGAGCCACTTTCTGCGCTCGGGGTACCTGAGATACGACAGCCGCCGAGCTTGCGGCTCAGCGCACCTTATCCAGAGCAGGGCCTTGCAGAGGAGTCGCCGCTTGCGTCCAATCAATATCGTTCGAATCATCGTTCTGACAGTCACACTTTCGGTCGCGAACACTGCCCATGCGCGAAGCATCATTCGAGAACCCGCTCAACATCGCGACTATTCTGTCGAGCTCGAGCCACACTTCGTGCTCGACTGGTCAGGAATAGAAGGTCCCGGACGCGAGGGCTTCGGCGCGGGTTTCCGTGCATCAATCCCGCTGTTTCGCAACGGTCCCGTCACCACGATCAACAACAATATGGCGATCAGCTTCGGGCTAGATTGGGCGCGTGGTTCACGTCCGTGCGGTCCGCGGCGTCCGGAAGTGTGGGACTATGATTGCTCGATCGATTCCTTCTGGTTTCCCATTGCCCTGCAGTGGAACTTCTTCCTGACGGATGTGATCAGTGTCTTTGGTGAACCCGGGCTCGCGTTGGTGCATTATCGTTGGGAGCATTGGGAGAGGTGTTGGGCTCCCGGTTACTGCGATCCCGATGGTCACGACACGCGCCTCAAACCCGTCCTTTGGGGGGGCGCCAGATTTCTATTGAGTGACAGCATTGGGATCACGGTGCGTGTGGGTTACCCGTCCATTACAGCAGGAGTTTCGCTTCTGCTTTAGGATCTACTGCCATATAAGCGAGCGTGACTCGTGTCGAGTGATGGTATCGCGCACGTGCCTCCTTGCATTACAGGTACGAGGTGCACCCTACTCAGAAGCTCGACTGCACCGTTCGGAGGATTGTGATTCATGCGACTTCGGTTCTCATTTTTCTGCACGCTGTTTGCTTTGGGAACGCTCGTTACGGCAGGTTGCAGTGACGACAACCCCTATCCCTATGGCGCAAATGACATCGGTGTGCCCTGCCGCGCACATTCCGACTGCGTTGGCGCGTTCTGCTGCACGAGTCCGCCCTGTGGTCACGGCACTTGCTCTTTCCGCTGTGCTATCGATTTGGACTGCCCCTACGGCGCGCTGTGCGATGGCGGCGTCTGCTATTGGTCCTGCCGCAGCGACGTAGAGTGCCTCGTGGGCCAGCACTGCAAGCGCGACCGAACGATCTGTCAATATTGACGATCCACTCGCGCTGCGCTTAAGCTTCGTGGTCACGCCGAACCGACCAAGATGCCCGGAATTTGTTCCGGAGGTCACGACACGTCGCGGACACAACTGGGGCCAAGGAACCAATGGCACGTCGGAGTTCCAGGATAAGCGCGCCTCAAGCTCCTCAGGAGCGCTATCGCAAGCTGAGTTGCTGGTCCACTCCCGTACGTCACTCCCCATCCCGAATAGCTTGAATGGTCCATAAGGACCGAATTTCCTAACCGGACATGGCCGATAGCTGATGCAAAGCTTTGCCCGTGTTTCTGTCTCCGCTTTGGGGAAACTCGTCCCCCCCAGGGAAACGTGCGGCTGTCTTCGCCACGTGCAGCGGTTTCCCACTCAGCATCAATCGGAAGCCGCTTACCCACCAACGTCAACTGCCTCTGATGGCTGGACTCCTCATCGCTCGTGGTCTTACCAGTTTGCGCCGCGCAGGATCGCCAGCATCGAACTCTCCCATGCTCATATCGTGCTCTCCAAGAATGCGTGGGGACGGGTTGCGTCGTTCAGCGCCAAGTCGCCGTGTACCATCCGAAAGCTCAGCTCCTGATCAACTTCAGAGACTCCGATGCACGGAAATCTTGGGTCAGGATCCGGCGTTAGGCGACGAGCTGGGATTACTTTGGACGCGCCCCTCGACAAGTCGTGGTAGTTCTGTCCAAGCGTGCCACCGCACGTCAATATCAGCGGCAGTGGTGGGGAACCTCGGCTTGTGGTTTTCGCACCCGTAGCACCTGCTGTCGGGGAGTTCGCCTTGATCGAGGGCGGCACGGTGTCCGCGGCCACTCGCGCCATCTAGCACCGATACGCGTCCTGCATGGACGAGGATCCGTTGCCGCCGGAGTCCTTGACGCGGTCGCAGTTCATTGGCTAGGGTCGCCCCGCAATCATGAAATGTCCAATGGTGCTGAAGTCAGCTACGCTTCTCTTGACTGTAGCAACTTGCTCGAGAACTCCGCAGCCTCAAAGCACACCCTCCGCGAACACTCAACCGAGCGCCGCCCCCACTGTTCTTAATGGTACCGCCGCTAACGTTTCGGTGTCTCCAATCCTATCTGCCGCGGTGAGTGACACCAACGCGATTCGATCTCAAGAAGACTGCCCGGAACGTATGATATTTATCCCCGGCGGGAAGCTGGAGTTCGTCGGTCCGATTCCGGGTGATAAGGACAAGACTCCGAAGAAGCAGGCCTTTGAAGTCAGGCCTTTCTGTATTGATGAGTTCGAAGCCCGAAACCTTGACTGGGACTCGGCGCGAAGTGGTGGATCCATTGAGGGCACCTGTGGCAAGCGTGATCCGCGCTGCATCTTGGACGCTCGGGTGAACGGCCCGGCCACGTGCGTAACACCCGAACAAGCTGAGTGCTACTGCGCCAATATCCTTCCGGGCATTCCAAAACGCCTCCCAACGGATCAAGAATTCCTCTTTGCCGCACTTGGCACAGATGGCCGGCTGTTCCCGTGGGGCAATGAGATCTATCCAGGGGGGCAGTGGGGAGCAACACCGGACTTCTGCTCGTTTGAGCCAAACGAGGAACCTAAGACCCATATCTGTGCGCCCTGGCAGAACACGCGCGACCGCAGTCCGTTCGGTGTCATTGGCATGGCGACGAATGGCGGAGAGATGACTCTGCTGTCCAGCACACCCAAGAGGCTGTACGCTCTACGAGGAGTCTCACACGCGTCACAGGACACGGATCCTGACTCGATTGGGCTCGCACGCTGGCCTGGAGTGGTCAGCGAACCTGCCAGAGGAGGCCCGTTCCTTAGCTTCCGCTGTGTGATCTCGAAACGTGCTGGGGGCTAGACTTGGTGAAGGGCTCAACCCGTCTTGCTTGCGATGGCGTGAATCCTATCCAGTGCATAGTACCAGGCAATCTCACCGACTCCTGCATAAAGAGTGATGGCAGTCAACCACGAGCAAGGGAACTCCAGCGCGTCCTCGCCATTGATGGTGTCGGGCGTCTTGCCAGGAATTCCATAGCTCCCAG
>JBLNFG010000515.1:0-4702 GCA_050263495.1 Myxococcales bacterium
GGGTACCAATTCTGTCGATGTACTGCTGGAGTCGGGTCGTGGCGGCTGCGTCCAAATCTCGGGCCATATCCCCCTTTCGCATGTAACTTGACCAATGGACAACTTTTCGGCAGTAGTGCTAAGTATCGATCCGCTGCTGGGCTCCAATTTCCCCTACGTGTCCTTCTTCGTCGCCACGGCTGCGGTTGCCTACTTGGCTACGCCACTCGCTACCACGCTGACAGTTGTTCTCGGTTTCGGGTTGGCGAACTGGTGCTTCATCCACCCACAGCAAACGTTCTGGCTGGGGTCACGCGCCGACGTGATCGGGGCCTTGAGCTATTTCGTCGCGTCTGCGTTCATTGCCCTCATTACCCATCGCGCCGCTCGGGCAAAAGCGCTCGCGGAGGCGGGGGCGCTTGAGTCCGCGCGGCGCCAAAAGCAAGTTGAAGCGGAGATTGCTGACCGGCGTCGAGTCGAGGAGGCCCTGCGAGAGAGCGAGAGTCGGTACAGGACGTTGGTCGACGTGTCACCGGATGCCGTCATCGTGCATCAAGATCGACGCATCGTGTTCGTCAACCCAGCGGGGCTGCGGCTCTGCTGCGCCAGTACGCCCAGCCAGCTGCTTGGCAAAGACATTCTGGGACTCGTTCACGAATCGGAGCGAGACGCTCTCGGGCGTGAATTAGAAACGCGAAGAACTGGGGTGTACGTCGAAACACGAGAATTCAGGTTGATCGCCCTCGATGAGAGCGAGGTCATTGCCGAAGCGAGGGCCGTCGCCACGGAGTTTCGCGGTAGGCGTGCCGTCCAAGTCGTGATTCGCGATGTGACGTCGCGTCGGCATGCAGAGTCAGCGCTGCGAGAAAGCGAAGCGAGGTTTCGTCACCTCACGCAGGCGATACCAGGGCTATTGTACGATGTCGATGCTGAAGGTCGCACTGGCTACTTCAACCGACGCTGGCTCGAATATACGGGGTACGAGGCGGGAGACATGGAGGCTCGAATCTCTTTCCTTCATCCCGATGATCGGGCGGGAATGCGGGCCGCGTGGTCCCAGGCCGTCAAGAGCAAGAGCGAGTACACTTGTGAGTATCGCCTGCGTCGCTATGACGGAGAATATCGTTGGCATTTGGCTCGCGCCGTACCAACCCTAAACGACCATGGAAACGCAGCGCGTTGGTATGGGGTGTCCTTTGACGTACACGAGCTGAAGATGGCGCAGCAGGCTTTACGCGAGGCAGACAAGAACAAGAGCGCGTTCCTCGCGGTGCTGTCACATGAACTACGGAATCCACTCACGCCTATCAGTATCAGTCTGCACATTCTCGAGAGAACGGCTCCCGCCAGCGAACAAGCTCGGCGCGCAGTTGCAGTAGCACAGCGTCAAGTACGACATTTGACCGACCTCGTTGACGGCCTACTGGACTTGACGCGCATCTCTCGGAACAAGATTCACCTCGAGCGAGATGTGCTCGATCTCAATCAACTCCTGGAGCGGACCATCGAAGACCATCGCGAGTTGTTTCGACGCAATGGTATCGAATTGCAGTTCACCAATTCCCCCGAGCCGTTGATGATCAACGGGGATTCGAAGCGTTTGACAGAGGTATTCGGTAGCCTGTTGCAGAACGCTGCTAAGTTCACCCCGACAGGGGGTCGAACTAACGTCTCCATCGCTGCTGAGCCAAGCACAGGTGAGGCGGTGGTTCGTTTGGAAGACTCTGGCGTAGGGATGAGCCAGTCCATTTTGTTGCGCCTCTTTCAGCCGTTCGTACAAGCCGATTCGTCTCTCGACCGCAGCAAGGGCGGCCTTGGCCTGGGTCTGGCTCTCGGCAAGGGGCTGATTGAGCTCCATGAAGGTCGAGTTGAGGGGAGCAGCCCTGGTCTAGGCCATGGTTCCGCATTCACCGTATTTCTGCCCCTCCACCATCCAGACCCCCAGGTTCCCATACCCTCGCAAGTGATTGTTCCGCCGGTGAGGCGTCGTGTGTTGATAGTGGAAGACAATGTTGACGCAGCCAATAGCCTCCGTGAGGCATTGGAGTTGTGCGAACACCAGGTTGAGGTTGCCTACGACGCCCCAGCAGGCTTGGTCAAAGCACGTGAATTCCGTCCCGACATAATTCTCTGCGACCTCGGGCTTCCCGGCATGGATGGCTACGAGTTCGCTCGCAACGTTCGAGCGGACGATGTACTCAAGGGCACCTACCTTACAGCGGTGAGCGGGTACGCCCGAGAAGAGGATCAGCGGCGTGCGCATGAGGCTGGCTTCGACAAGCATCTGGCGAAGCCGCCAGACCTCACCCGGCTCAACGAGGTCATGGCAGTGGCTCCGGCGAGAAGCGCTGAACCATAGAGGCAGAGCGCACGGTGGTTGTTGCCACGACGCCATAACCCCAAGACCGCTGCTGCGACAAACTACCTCAGTAGTCGACGTGCGGAGCGTGATTGTTAGCGGGCGTCGAACGCGGCGCGACTCTTGCTTTTGCGGCGCTCATGCCCACTCTCCCGCCCCCCTCCTTCCGGTACCTATCGACGTTCATTGCTTTGGCGGTCACGTGCTCGACCGTCTCCAGTTGCGCATCTAACGATGGAACTGGAGCGCCCGCAACGTGCAGCGGGCTCGACACTACGGTCCGTGCCCAAGCAACCCTCAGAGCGTACGCTGAAGCTGCGACCTCGCTGCAAGAGCGCGCTGCTGAGGTCGAGGCGAAGTTCCTAGCCGTGTGCAACGCCGTCAATTCCGAGATTGGAGAGGATGCGACTCAGAAGACGGCCGATCAAGCCTGCGCAGTGCTCAAGCGTCGCATTGATCGAGCCGTAGGTAACGGGGCAGCGATTGAGGCCAACATTGCGTTCAACTGTCGCGCAGATTTGCAGGCTCAGGCGGCGTGCGAGGGCAGCTGCCAGGTGGAAGCCGATTGTGATGTGCGCGCGAAGTGCCAAGGCGGCGAAGTCGTCGTCGCATGCAACGGCCAATGCAGTGGCCAGTGCGATGTGACTGCCCCGGATTTTCAGTGCCAGGGCAGATGCGAAGGAGCTTGTACGGCCGACATTCAGGCGATTTGCCAGGGTGAATGCCGAGGTACTTGTACTGCACCTAGCTTCACGGGGACCTGTGACACCGGTTGCTCTGCTGGCTTCGAAGGGAGTTGCGAAGGGACATGCAATGGCACCTGCGACGGTAAGTCATCGAGTGCGGCGTGTGCCGGCACCTGCTCGGGCTCATGCTCAGGCAAAGCGACAGGAACTTGCCAAGCCAGCTGTACGGGCGCGTTTAGTGGTGGGGACTGCACCGGAGAGTGTCGAGGAAGTTGCGTAACCCACGGAAGCGCTGAGTGTAACGGACGCTGTAACGGCACTTGTTCGTATACGCCCGGCAGTGCTACTTGCCAGGGCTCTTGTCACGGAGATTGTTCTGCAGCCGTGAGCCCTCCAACTTGTACGGGCAAGCTCGACTGCAGTGGTAGTGCGGAGTGCCACTCGAGTTGCCAGGCTCAGGCCAGCGCGAAGGTGAATTGCCCGCCGCCAAACGCGACCATTAGAGTGGTGGGAGATTCTGAATTGAACTCCGCGTTGAAGGCCCATTTCTCGGACTTTGCGGTCGCAGTGAACATGACCATCGCACTGAAGGATCCGGTTGCCGCTGTTGCGGGTAAGACGGTCGGGGCTTTCAAAGCAATTGGCGATATCGGGGTCTCCGGTGCCGCTTGTATGGCGAGTTCACTCAACGCTGCAGTGGAAGCACAAGCCAGCATCAGTGTGTCAGTGCAAGCGAGCGCGACTGTTCAAGCCTCCAGCTCGTGACGCGCCCGCAAAAGAGGAGCTCCTTGTCGATTGGAGACGTGTCATGCTGAAATGCTTAAAAGAGTACGGTGACTACACGGTGAGCTGCATTGATGGGGATTTGGGGGACATCACCGATTTTTACTTCGATGACATCCGATGGACCATCCGTTACATGCTGGTCGATACCTTCGGGTTTTGGGACCAACCGTGTCAAGTGCTGGTGTCGCCGATTGCAGTTATGAACCGCGACTCAATCACCCATCGCTTTCACCTCAGCCTGACTCAGGACAGGGTCCAAGGGAACCCGCGCGTTGATTGGAGTCGGCCGGTGTCACGCAGCTACGACCGGGACTACCACCGTTACAACGACTTTCCGGCATATTGGGGCTCTTCGAAAAGTTGGGGTAATTCCGAATACCCGAGCGCTTTGGCCGTAGGGCACTGGCGCGAACGCCCTGATGCTGATGGCTCCAGCGCTGACGCGCACCTGCGAAGCGTGCGGGCCATCTCCGGCTACCATGTTGCTGGGATTGAAGGGGAAATTGGCCGCGTGCGCGACTTGGTGATCGACGATCGAACCTGGAACGTACGCTACCTGGTCGTAGACGCCAGCAGCTGGTGGCCGGATAGGAGCTTTCTCCTAGCACCACATTGGATAGAAGCGCTTAGCTGGAACGAAGCCGTGATTTGTGCCAATTTGCCGCGGCGTACGGTTTGCACGAGCCCCGAGTGGCACCCAGGTGATCCAGTCGCCAGGGATTACGAAACACGCCTGCAGCATCACTACGGCTCGTTATTGGACCGCGAATACAAGCCCATGCGCCAGCGCACGCGTTCTCTGCGCCATGTGGCGTAGTCTCCGCATCGTGCGAATCCTCGGTTTGGGGGGTGTCGCCTGCGTACAGCAACCGAATCCGAGAAGCCTTCATGG
>JBLNFG010000516.1:0-3454 GCA_050263495.1 Myxococcales bacterium
CGTACAAGGTAACATTCTATTGCGGCCAATACGTTGTGAAAGAGGACGACGCCACGTGACATGGAGGTCTAATTCGCTGCTCGCGCTGTGCCTGTTGGCTGTAGCGTGCTCACCAGATGAAGGTCCGAAAGCAGGTAGCCAAACCAATTGGCTCCGCGCCTGCGATCGCGACGCAGAATGTGGCAGCGAGTTTGCGTGTCATTGCGGTGCATGCACCCGCACCTGTGACGCAAGTTCCAGTTGTAGCGGGCTCGGGGACGCGTCGTGCATTCTCTCCGACACGGCCGGCGCCATTGGCGTATGTGACGGCCGTGCCCCAGCAGTGAGCGGCCTTTGTCTTCCAACCTGTACACAACGGACGTGTTCGGACGGGCAGAGTTGCGTCGCTGGGGTATGTAAGCCAATGCCCCAGACGGTGACTCGCGTCACCGTTGACTCGGCGTCGCGTTATCAGACTTTGACGGGGTTCGGTGCTTCGCTGGCGTACGCCGAGGTGGAGGTACTGAACCATCCGCGCCGCACGGCTCTGTATCGCGCCATGTTTGCCGAGCTTGGGCTCGACATGCTTCGGCTGCGCAACCGTTACGGATACGTCGCCGACGACGATCTCAGCACCTCGACCTCCGTCGTGAACGCGGCGGCGGAGTCGCTCGGACGCAAGCCGGAAGTGATCCTCACCTCGTGGAGCCCGCCGGCGTCGCTCAAGGCAAGTGGTCAACTCATTTGCGAGGGTAACGCTGACACCTGCACGCTCGCGAAGCTGGCTACCGGCGGCTTCGATTACGCGGGCTACGCTGCCTATTGGCGCAGTTCGCTCGATGCGTACGCGGAAGTCGGGCTAATACCGGAATACTTTGGGATTCAGAACAATCCCGACTTCGTGCCAACGTCGGCCCAGCCGGGCGAAGGTTGCCGATTCCTGCCCACCGAAGGCAAGCTGACGGTTCCCGTGAATGGGGCGAACGTTGCCGTAGACTACCCCGGGCTGGCTCAAGCCACTTCGGCCGTTCTCGATGCCGTCGCGGGCGTGGCGGCGCCGCCGAAACTGATTGCACCGGAAGGGTCGGGGGTCGGCGGAATCTCGAGTTACTTGTCAGCGATGGAGCTCTCGAAGATCGACTTGTCTCGGGTCGCGGTCATCGCTCACCATTTCTACGGTGTGGATCCCGCCGCAGTTGATCTGTCTTCACTTGCGAACCTCGGAAGTTTGGGCAAGTCCATGGGCAAGCCACTGTTCCAAACCGAGATGCAGGCAGATGGCTTTGGCACTGCGGTGCTGATCCATCATGCACTCGTGACCGAGGGCGCTTCGGCCTATCTGCAAGGTGTTCTGGCCGGGCCGACCACTATCTCCGGTGCCGATGCCAGTGCACTCATTACGCTTGGCGCGGACGACTTCACGCTTGAGGCGCCCTATCACGCCATGCGTCACTATGCGTTGGATACGGATCCAGGCTGGGTGCGCGTGGGCGTCAATTCGGAGGATCCGAGTTTGCTCGCTTCCGCGTGGTTAGCGCCAGACAGCAGCGGCCTCACGGCGGTGCTCGTTAATACGGGAACCACTGCAATCCCGTCGAAGCTCGAGCTCGGCGGCTTCACCTTTGCCTCGACTCGCGTGACGCGGACTGTGTTCGATGGCTCGGAGCGTTCCGCCGAGCTAGGTGCGCTTGCAACGAACGGGGTTTTGAACGTCCCGGGGCGATCGATCGTGACGGTCGCGGCGCGCAACTGAGCTGCGGCGCGCAACTGAGCTGCGGCGTGCAACTGAGCTGCGCTGCTCCGCCACCAGCGCATGGAGCAGTACCGTCATGAGCAGCTGGGGGGCTACATCCGTTGACAGAGCGATCCGGTTGCGCTTCGAGAGCCGATGACTCGGTCGATCATCGTCTCCACGCGGTTTGAAAGGCTGCGCCGACGGCGGGGTCCGAACTCAGCGTCGAGTTCTCCGCACAGACGTTCGAATTCGTTCAGACGTGTGCACGTGCGCTCGAAGAAGCTTGCGCCATGGTGTCCATACAGGATCAGATCGCTCCACACCGCGCGGTAAAACGGAGTCACGGTGTCTGCACCGAGTGAGCTTCCGTAGCCGTGCAGGTATCCATGGAGACATCGGACGAATTCGTCCATTTCATGCCGCGAAAACTCGCCGGCAACAGGGGCATGGGGCCGCGAACGTTCCTCGAGCGAGGGATCCCCAGGAACGATTCGGTACATTGGGAAATAGAGTACACCACGATGGTCGTGGCACCGAACCAGGTAGCTAATGCGACGCTGACGTTGGATCGTGAGTAGAAGCGGGAACGAGAATGATCCGCGGTAGTTGTCGAAGAGCGTCGAACTCGGCCCAAACTTGAGTTCCATCACGGTGAGTGCGACTCCGAGCGATAGATGGACTCGCGTAAACGCGCGCTCTTGATGAAGCTCGGCAAGGAGTGCGAAGTTTTGTTCAATGGGCAGGGCGTGCTGGCCTAGGTTGGCGAATTCTTCGTCCGCCAAGCGCCATAGGTGCCAGCGACCGCCGCTCAGTTCGACATGGGGGCGTGTCATGGGTGCTCCTCCTGAAAAGTGTCAGGCACTCCGGCCCTGCCAGGGAGCATCGAAGTGCCTGACGGGCTTACAAAAGCACGAAAGTGTGACGTTCGTCTAGGACGAACTTCTCGTTCCTGGGCCGGATCTACGGTCCCCGCCCATGCCGCGCCGCACAGACCCCAATCCGCTGGCCCAGGCTATTGGCCTGAGGATCAAGCAGTTGCGGGCGGAGCAGGGCGTTACGGCCGAGAAGCTGGCCTACGAGAGTGAAGTGGGGTCCAAGGGCTTCATGAGCGACATTGAGCACGGCTTGGCGCTGCCGTCGTTGACTACGCTCGAACGCATTGCCCAGCGTCTGGATGTGTCTCTATTTGATTTGTTGGTCTTGCCGTCGCGAAGTAACCGCGAACAGCTCGTCGAGTGGACTCGAAGTATGCCTCAGGGTGCCCTCGTCAAGTTGCTGCGCGAGCTCTCGGATGCACGTCAACCCGCGCCCACGCATATCGCGCAGAAGCTCGTCCCGATTCGCGGCTATCCTTCGCTCGAAGTTGCTGCGGGGTGGGCGCAAGAAGCGGCTGAACTCGGTGAGCCGACAGCGCAGTTGGTGCGACTGCCCGGCAAGTTCGACGCCAAGCGCGACTTTGCAGTGCGCGCGTCGGGTAGTTCCATGCAGGGCTTTCGCTCCACAATTCACGATGGCGACTGGCTCGTGATGCGAATGGCGGAACGTGCACCCGGTGCGGCTGTGGGCCAAGTCGTCCTAGTTCTGCGCGAAGACGAGTACGGCGACAAGAGTCTGCATCTCAAACGCGTGAGCGAGAGCGGGCGTCGCTTGTGGTTTCGTTCCGACGAGGCCTCGGTGAAGCCGGTCGCAGTTACTGAGGGCGATCGCATTCTCGCCACCCTGCAGACGGTTCTCGCTCCG
>JBLNFG010000517.1:0-3225 GCA_050263495.1 Myxococcales bacterium
CCGTCGCTCGGGAGCCACTCAACGCGACGCGTCGGTCACGCCCGCTTCCTGGCCGGCGCTGCCCGTGACGGCTCGACCCGGACGACGGACGCTAGAGGTCTGGACACAGCCGCATCGCCAAGTTGCACATCCGTCTCGAACTCGAAGCGCGCCGACAGCTTGCCACCACTACGTATGTCACAGATCCAACTCGTGAGGTCACGCGTGGCGGGTCGCGCAACCATCGTTGCAGTGTGGTGCGCAAATACGAGCGCGTGGGTTGTAACCGTGCCGCTCAACACTGTTACTCGCACGGATTCAGCGCCCAACGCGTGGCGCGAGGCGGCAATCACCAGCTCTAACGCTGTTCGGGTCATCAGTGAGACGGGCCACGCCGGGTAGTCCGCAAAGTGCCCGAGACACGCCTCCGGCTCAATCGGTGGCAAACGGACGACGGCGCCCACTCCCGAGTAGCGAACAGGTGGAATCGAGGGCTTCAGCGTGTAGTAGCCGGAGTCGCGATTCTTCCCGGTGGGTTGGGCGTACGCCGCGAAGAGTGTGTGAAACTGCTCCTCCGGTATCACATGATAATCAGTGTCCAACTGAGCAATCTCTTGACCCTGAGCGTCCAACAGCATGGCCACAGCACCGGCCCGCGATGCACTGGAATCAAACTGCGTGCACTTCGCTTTCAACGCAAATCTTCGACCGTGTGACGCCGGTGTCGCGGGTTCGATCGCCCGGTAGTGAGCGCGCGCGATCGGGTAATACACTTTTCCGGGGATGGGGCAGCGGAGACTTGCCGCGCAGGAACCTAGAATGGCCAAGTGCCGCGCGGCGTCTCCTACGTCGATCAGCCCTGGTTCACCTTCAGTGACTAACAAGTCAACCACAGCGTGGACCCACTCTCCCTCGAGCTTGATCGCGTGTAGATCAAAGTAGGGCGGCTGCACGCAGATGCGTTCCAAGAATTCCTTGGTCAGATCAGGACCAGCAGCGTCTTGCGCCAGACCCTGCATCGCCAAGCCAGACCCAGTCTTGAGCTCGGCACGGCCGGCCTTCCTCTCCGCAAGGCTTTTCGCAATGGAAGCAACGAGACTCGACGTGGTGGCGCCGCCCAAGATCTCCATCACCGGAATGGACACGCCACTGTAACGTTCGATCTCCGATTGAATCTCGACGGCCATCAACGAATCCAGTCCGTGTTGCCGCAATGGACTCTCCATGCTGAGTCGCTCCCGGGAGAGTCCCAGTATCCCAACGACGATTTCAGCGACGCGATCGCTCGCCACCGCCACCAGTTCACGTTCAGTTCGAAATTCCAAATTCGCTCCTGGGGTCGACGTCGGCGCGACGGGGATAGCCTCGGTATTAGAGACTCGTTCGAGTCGCTGCCAATGTGTCAACGGATTCGCGGATTGCCAACGCCGCCAATCGACGTTTGCTACCGCGAAGACCGCGGGGGCGTCGGCAGGAGCAGCTTCCAAGCTGGCAAGCGCCTCCATCGCGGGCATGGCTTCGAATCCAAGGCTTTGAACGTATTTGAGTGTTGCCCGATCGCGCGCAACCGCACCCGCATCACCAATCGCTCCCCAGTTGACGCTACACGCCGCGTGCCCCTGCGCCCGGCGCATCTCCGCTAGACCATTCAGGTAGGCGTTAGCCGCCGCATAGGAGGCTTGATGCGGATTTCCCACCAAGGCCGCGACGGAAGAGAAGAGAACGAAATAGTCTAGCTGTAGCGGCAGCGTCCGAGCGTGCAACTCCCATGCACCTGCGGCTTTCACCTGCAGGGTTCTCGTGAGCGATTCTTCCGTTAGCTCGGCGAGTGGCATGTCTTCCAGCTGCATCGCCGCATGGAAGACACCTGCCAATGGCGGCAGGTTCGTCTCAATAGACTTCAATACGCGGTCAATCGATTGCGTGTCGGTTACGTCGAGTGCCATCGTGGTGATTCGAGCACTGCGCGACAATTGCTCGATCGTGATCGCGTGGTGGGCGTCCGCCTGCCCTCGGCGGCTCGCAAGCACGATCGATTGCGCGCCCCTCTCGACCAACCATTGGGCTGTTGTGAGGCCGAATCCGGAAAGACCCCCAGTAATCAGATACGTTCGGTCGACGCGGATCGGCGGTCCCCACGAGGTCTCGTGGATCGCGTTCGTGGCTTTCGATGGCGATTGAGGTACTAGGTCGTGCTCGTTCACACTTTTGTCGTTCGGGGCGCTTGAGCGCGCAGCCGAGGGTTCCTCCATCCGCTCGATTCGATGTACGTATCGCTCTCCGTCACGGAAGGCACTCTCTTCTTCTGAATCTGACTGCGACAACGCTTCCCTAGGGAACGTCGGAACGGGACCCGACCGAGGCACATCCACCAAACGACAGTTGAGCTCTGGATGTTCCGTCATGATAACGCGCGCGAAGCCCCAGAGCGACGCTTGCACCGGATCGACCACGTCCGCGTCGCGCACGCGCTGAGCACCAAGCGTTACGACAACGAAGGATCGGCAGTTCGCCGCAAGCGCCGCCGCGCAAACCTCTCGCAGCCGATTGCAAGCAGTGATCGCATACGGATCCGACGGATCCGACTGAATCGCGAACACGCACGCCGCCCCCTGTGGGACCTGAACCGCATCGCGAGGCGTGGAAGAGCCACTTGCGGCAACAGCATTCGTTCCAACTAGAATCCGTGCTGCATCCTGCAGTAGCACCACTTCGGAAGAGTTCGCATTGACTGGGGGTAACCACGGCTGCGTGTGCCACGAGGATCGATAAAGCCAACTTGGATGCGCTTGCTCTGTCGACATGCGCTGTTCGCGGCACGTAATTCCTTGGATTGCGACAAGCACCGCTCCGCTCTCGTCCAGAATTGCCAGATCAGCAGTGAAGCTTCGCTCTTGACGTGATCGGATGGTCCCCTGCGCCCAGCAAGGTGGTAATGAAGTGCGCCCCAATTCGAGCCGCCGTAAGTGGCTCGGCAACCACGCCTGCTTGTTGCCAGGCGCCAAGCTGAGCAATCCAATGAGACAGGCTTCGAGCAAGGAGGATTCTACCCCCTTCGAACTCGACGGGTGCCCCTGAGGGCGCGCTATTTTACCAAGAAACGAGATTTGACCGCGCTCTGACTTCTTCAACCAGATCTCGCTTAGTCGTTGGAATGCGGCGCCGATCCAAAGACCCCTGGACTCGCATTCGCGATAGAAATCCTCGCCGGCGATTCGTCCCGAATGGGATCGAAGGAGCTCCGCC
>JBLNFG010000518.1:0-4113 GCA_050263495.1 Myxococcales bacterium
CGGCGCGATCCGCTGAGACAGAACCCCACTACTAGACTAGAAGCACTCAGGCTTATACTTTTTCACGCCGTCCGCGGTAAACGAGTAGGGCGGGTTGCAGCCGCGAGCGGCGCCGAGCGACGTTACCCTGCCCGCTGTTGGTCGCGAGCTATTCTGCACTGAGACACGCGCTGGCGGGGACGGATTGGCTCTTGCCACCGCGCTCGGAGCACCCGCGGCGCTCTCTGCGGAACTTGGGGCAGCAGCTGCAGGGCTGGCAACAGGGGGTAAGGCGGGTGCCTCTGGTTTGAGTGAGAACTGCAGCGCAATGTTCTTGCTGAACGTGAGTTCCTTGCGCTCGCTTACGTAGCCAGGTGCGCTAACAGCGAGTAATGCCGTACTCGCTGTTAGCGGCTGGCGCCCCGTATAGTGACTCTTACCCAGGGGTTTTCCGTTGAGGGAAATTTCAGCGTTCTCGGGAAGCACTTCAACCTCGAATGCAACGGTCTCCGCGGCATAATCGTCTCCAGCGGCGAATCGTCCGATCGTCCAACCTCCGGCCAAGATGGAGCACGTTGCCGCAACCACGAGCCACCCCCAGCGGCGGCTATTGATCCGAAGCGTGTGCGTCACTGGCGAGTCGGAAACCCGCACTGTTGCGCCAGCCACCTCTGCTGGAGGCGCGGACCGTCCGGGAGGGACTGATAGGCTCACTGCGCTCGTTACGTTCGCCGCTGTAGACGCTTGAGCCGCACCCCGTTCGATGACGGAGCGATCCAGATTTTCGTGCGATCGATCGCGCAGTGTCCGCAGTGCGCTCTTGATTTTGAGCTCTTGCGCGCGCCGCCGCTCGCCAAAGTGTTGGAACATGAAGTCCGCGAGTTCACGCGAATGCACTACCCAGCCCTGTTGGGCCAGAGTGCGCTCGATAACCATCTGCATCTCGAGCGCTGTTGCATAGCGGTTCTCAGGGTCGAAATCAGTCGCGTGCTCCACGATCTCAACTACCGCTTCCGGAACGTCGGGAACGAAGTCACGTAGCTTGGGTAGCGCACCTGTTGCAAGACTGCGCAGCAATTCGACTTCGCTTTTTCCTTCCCACATGCGCCGATCCGCAACGGCTTCCCAGAGCATGACCCCGACGGCAAAAATGTCCGCGCGACGATCCACGCCCGATTCGCCGAATAGCTGCTCCGGCGGCATGTAGTGGAGCTTGCCTTTGATCGTGCCCGAGCGCGTTACCTGATTGTTTGTCGCATTGATCTTGGCGATACCAAAGTCGAGGACCTTCACGGGCCCATCGTGCAGCACCATAACGTTCTGCGGCGACACGTCGCGATGCACGGTGTTGAGTGGCGCACCGTCTAGATCTCTCAATTCATGAAAGTGGTGCAAGCCCGCCAACACCTGGGACAAGACGTGCATGTGCAAAGGAAGCGGTAGGCGCTCGCCTGCCTCGCTCAGCAACAGAGAGAGGGGAGTACCGTCCAGATACTCCATCACGATCACCGGCGTATTTCCGTACTCGACGACCGCCATGACCTGAACCACGTTCGGGTGGTTCATCTGCGCGGATAGCTCCGCTTCCCGTCGAAACAAGGCTCTCATCTCCGGATCGGCACAGAATTCCGGATTGAGAACCTTCAGCACGACGAGCTTGCGAATCCCGGAAACCACGCTCTCGGCGAGGTAGACACGCGCCATTCCGCCGCGACCAAGTTCGAACAGTCGACGATATGCGTCGTGCATGTCGCCCAACCCTTCGAGAGCCGTCGCGTTCATGAGTGAGCAAGGTATCATGCGGAGGTCCGTCACGGTATCGCCTCCCGTGTGATACCTCGGTGCATCAATGACTGCGGTGCCGTCCCAGCCGGACACATGTAAGCCGCGAGCGCACAGCGAAGTTGACGATCGTTCATCGACGCGTGCACGTCGTTTGATCGCCTTTCAGGGGGCACCGGGTAGTCTGCTCCAAGCTTCGTCAGGTCGGAGCGGACCAAAAATTCTATCGGGATCTGCCCCAAATATCGCATATGCTTGGCCATAGCGGATTCCGTCCCGCCGTGGTTAGTTGCTCGAGAGGGGCTCCGTCAGGCAAAAACCATGCAGCAATCGATTCCCGGTACAGTAAGTGTTCACAGTAAGTCCAGCCGATTGGGAGCCCTGGTGCGGTCGGCGTCAGTGACACTCATTCCCCAGCGCGCAGATGCCGATGTTGCAGGTTGTATTAGTGCTCACGAATCTGGCCAGGTTGAGGCCAAGGCCGGGCGACTCAAGCGCGCCGCTGAGCTGTTTGGCGCGTGTGGTGCTACGGAAGATTGCCCGACCGCAGTTCGAGCCGAGTGCGTTGAACTCTACCGTGACGTGGAGAAGAGTGTCCCGACGGTGATCTTCGCGGCGGTTGACGAGCGCGGAAGCGATATTACCGACGTGCAGGTTTTTGCTGAGGACCAACTTCTGACGGGAGGTCTGGACGGTCGCTCGCTCCCCCTCGATCCCGGCAAATATGCCCTGCGATTCGTGTTTCCGAAGGGTAAATCCGTCAATGTAGAGGTCCTTGTTCGTGAGGGAGAGAAGAATCGAGTCATTTCCGTGAAGGCACCGGAGCACACGCCGGTACATTCAGGGATGTCGGCATCGTCTGCCGCACAGGAGCCAGAAACCTCAGGTGGAGGTCACCCTACTGGAGGTTCGTTGCCGGTGTCCTTCTGGGTTTCTTCAGGGGTGAGCGCCGCAGCGATCCTTTCATGGGGAACATTTGCACTTCTGGGACGAGGTCAACAGTCCAAACTCAACGAGTGTTCACCCAGGTGTGATTCAAGTGTGCAGGGCAACTTCGACGCAATGCGACGAGATTACCTGATAGCCGACGTCTCCCTTGGGGTTGCGGCCATTTCCGCGGGGGCAGCGACGTGGTTTCTGCTCTCGAGGGATAATTCACACTCTGCTGTGAGTACCAAGATTGGGACTAGACACACCGCGCGCGTCTCTCTGCGGCCGCTCCTGCTTCCGTCAAGCGCCGGCTTGGTTGTGAGTGGTGAAGCGCTCTAGTACCGCGACTCATCGCAAGTGATCTTCTTGCCTGGTCCGAGCCGCTTGTTTCGACCAACCCGGTGAACTCAATCACCTGCCATCAATCAGAGCAGATAGTCATGCTCTTTTGTGGAGGCAACACGAGGCCATGCGTCGTTCATCGCGGGTCCCTAATGGTTCTCTTTCTTATGGGTTGCAGAGTTTGAGTCTGGAGATGGGGCGCGGGTTCGTCAATTGTCTTTGGATTGACGCGCCCGCAAAGAATCAGAAGTCAGTCTTCCAAATCATGAAGAGCTTCTCCAGCGCTGAAGCCGTCGCGCACGCGATTCTTTCTTTCGGAGCCCGCGCTTCGCTGCTCGACTTTGGAGACTGGACGAGCGCCGTCCGGACGACGATGAAGAGTAATTGGAACTCGAACTACTGGTTCTATATGTTTCCTGGAGGAGACGGCACTACCAGCTTCAGCCCGCCGACGAAACAGATTCCGCATCACCAAGGTCGAAACATCGTTCCGATCCGGGTTGCAAGCGGAGCAAGCTCCGTAGTTGTCGACTTCACGCCCGACGCAGCGGGAAGCAAGGGAACGAAGCAGAACATGCTGGCTCAACTGACCTACAGAACTACCGACGATGTCCCTGTCTACGGTCAGGCGGCGAGCAGTGGGCAACTCTCGATCGACCTGCCCGCGTCAGTTCGCGGAGGCATCGTGAATCTGGTGGTTGCTGTCACGAACGTGAACGCGGAGTCTGGCAGTGACGATGGCTCAAATATGGGGTTCGACGGGCAAGAGCACTTTAACTACAAAGCTCGCATCGTGAGCGGCGGAGTGATTGCCCCGGAAAATACTCGCCCATGGTGATGGGATTGGGGCTCGATGTTAGAATACGAAGTGCATAACCATGCCGCGGTGGGACATTCCAGTGTGCGACCGAACAAGTGCACCCGCAGACTCTGCTGTCAGAGTCAACGGTACTTCACCGCTTCGGACGTGTTGGTCGTTTGCGTTTTGGTGCTTCTTCTCACGCGCGCTCAACGGCGCTTTGCACGTCGGAGATGTCAGGCGAGTCTGCTATTCTGTCGCGATTGCCCGGATGGGCTCCT
>JBLNFG010000519.1:0-4476 GCA_050263495.1 Myxococcales bacterium
GAGAACAAGCCGAGCGTCATCGAGCTGAAACGCGTGGCGAAGCGCACCGCGGGGATCTCGAGTCTTGCCATCGTGATTGACGGCAAGAACACGGAAGCCATGGAGCAATTTAGCGACGCGCTATTGCCTCCACTGCGAGCACTCGGGCCAAACTGGATCGGGGCCGCAGAAAATGGCGTACACGCGGAACGAGAGTTCATGAAGCAGCGGCAAGCGTTGTACTTGCCCGTGCAAAAGCTACGTGACATTCACGACCGTATCGAGGAGCGATACCAGCGGGAGATCTTCGGATCGATCGATGATGACGACGAGCCGCAAGAACCACTCACCAAAGAATCGATCGAGCGCGAGTTTGCCCGCGAAGCCCCTAAGCAGTCCAAAGGACCACCGTACCGCGACGGTTACTATCTGAATGCTGACGGGACCCGACTGGTTGTGTTGGCTCGAACCCCGGTAGCATCGGGCGACCTCGAGCACAGCAAACAGCTCCAGCAAATGGTGCGAGACATCATCGAGCGCACCAACCCTGCCGCCTACGACGCCTCGATCAACGTGGGCCTGACCGGTGATGTCGTCACCAGTGCTGAGCAGTACGGAGTGGTGAAGAATGACCTAACCACCGTCGGCGTCCTCGGCGTGTCGATGATCATCCTGATCGACTTCGTCTTCTTTCTCAAGTTGCGCGCTGTCCTGACCATGGCCTTGGCGATCGGCATGGGGGTGCTCTGGACTTTTGGTGTAACGCGGTTCGCGATTGGTCACCTCAACACCGCAAGTGGTTTCTTGGTCTCCATAATCTTCGGTAACGGAATCAACTACGGGATTCTGCTGCGTGCACGCTACGGCGAAGCGCGGCGCGCCGATCTAGACATTACGGAGGCACTCGAGCTCGCGTATCGAGACACCCTCATCCCGACCCTGACGGTTGCCGCAGCCGCAGGTGCCGGATACCTATCGTTGGCATCGACCAACTTCCGTGGCTTCCGTGATTTCGGGCTGATCGGTGGATACGGCATGCTGCTGTGCTGGATCGCCAACTACCTGTTGATGCCGCCGTTGCTGGTTGTGTTCGAACGCGTAATGCCGAGCTTCTCGAACCACACCGAATCCCTTTGGGGTCGCATCCAGAGGCGATTCGACCAAGGCGTTCCTTTCGGCGCGCCGTTTGCGTGGATGACTCGGAGCTTTCCCGCAGTCGTCACGGCTTCTGTAGGTGGTTTGCTCGTCGCAGCAGCCGCCTTTGCTAGCTACCGTTACATCAAGGCGGATCCACTCGAGTACAACTTGGGACACCTAGAGAACGATGCCGCGGCCGTGCAGAGCGCGGCAACGCGTCTCGGGGTGGGCATGACTGACATCACGGGCCGTACCGGCCAAGACGGCATGGCGATCATGACCGAGCGGCTCGATCAGGTGAAGCCGCTGCTCGCCGAACTTGAGCGGCGGCGACTTGCCGGAGGTGCTGAGCCTCCATTCCAAAAGGTCGTGTCGATCTATGACTTGGTACCCGACGATCAGGCAGAAAAGGTAGACCTCTTGCACCAGATTCGCGAACGCATCGAGAAGGTTCGCGCGCATGGCAAGATCTCCGACCAAGACTGGAAAGACCTCCAACAGTACCTGCCACCCTCCGATTTGCGGCCCTTCGGCATTGAGGATCTACCCGAAAAAATCGTGCGTCCGTTCACTGAACGAGACGGCACGCGCGGGCGCATCGTGTACGTGGTGCCCACTGAGGGCAAGAGCGTGCGGGATCTACGCTATCTGCTGAAGTGGGCGAACTCGTACCGCAACGTAACCCTTCCTTCGGGGGAGGTGATTTGGGGTAGTGGTCGTGCCGTCATCTATGCCGACATGCTATCCGGCGTGATGGAGGAGGGGCCTCGGGCCGCACTCTTGGCGGCGGTAATGACCGCACTCGTGGTGATCGTCGCGTTCAGCCGTGGTCGGCACGGTGTGCGCGCTACCGTTCTGGTTTTGTCGGCGCTTGCCACCGGCATGCTGTGGATGGGCGGGTTACTCAATTGGGGCCACGTGAAGTTGAATTTCCTCAACTTCATTGCCATTCCAATTACGCTCGGGATTGGTGTCGATTACGCGATCAACCTTGTGCACCGCTGGAGGATCCAAGGCAAGGGCCAAGTTCCAATGATCGTGCGCGAGACTGGCGGAGCGGTGATTCTCTGCAGCATGACCACCTGCCTTGGCTATTTGGCGCTCATGCAATCGGTCAATCCAGCCGTTAGGAGCTTTGGCCTTGCCGCTGTGATCGGCGAGGTAACGTGCCTATTTGCCGTCGTAGTCGTACTGCCAGCTGTCTTGCTTCTGCTCGAACGACGCGCGCCCCATGAAGGCGTGACTTGATCAGTTCGGCGCAGAAACGCCGGGGCGGCCTGCTTTTGCAAAGTAGGCACGCAAGGCGTCGCGCGCCAACTCGGGCGCCTTGATGTGCCAAGTTGGGGTATTGACGACCAAGGTTGCGACCGCCACCTCGGGGCGATCGGCAGGGGCATAGCCCACGAACCAGGTGAAGGTCTGATCGGTGTCGGCCTTAGTGAGCGTGCCGGTCTTTCCCGCCACCCCAACCCCAGGCAGGAATGAGCGACCCTTCCCGTCGTGAAACGCCGCGCGCGCTGAGCCGTCCGTGACGGTGTGGGTCATCATCTTGCCAACCTCTCGCGCAGTGGGCGCCTGAATGGCATGGCGCAGCACCTTGGGCTTGCCGTCGTCTTCCCAACTGACCTGCCCCTTGTCGATCAACTTCGACACGAGGCGCGGCTGCAACGTGATTCCGTCCGAAGCAATCGTTTGGGCGATGCCAACCGCGGCTAATGGAGAAAGGGTGGTGTGCCAGAATCCAGCCGAGGTTCGGGCGAACTCGAGTGGTTCCTCAGGAACTTCGATGCTGGGCGCTTGATTGGGCAGCACGAACGGAACGGAATTGCCAAATCCAAAAGCGCCGCCCATCCGCGCGATGTCTTCGGGCATGAGGTGCTTCTGCGCGAGTCGCCCGAATACCACGTTCAGGCTACGGCCCATGGCTTCGCCAAGCGTTGCGCACCACTTGTCTTTGTCCGCATCCTCGCGCAATTCTTCGGCTGAGATTCGACTCCGACCGCCGCGATAACACTGCTTGGTATCGGCGTTGAGGTTCGCCCGTTCAACCAATGCCGCGCCAGTCACGATCTTGAAGACACTAGCTGCCGGCGCCACGGCTCTCGCATTCACGTCGTACGGCGTACCCTCTCGCACGAAGCTAGCGTAAACCAGCAGCTTGCCCGTCCTCACGTCCATCATTACCGTTCCAGCTTCTGGCAGCCGGAAACGGCGCATGAGCGATTGCACCGCCCGCTGCAGGAGCGGATCGAGTGAGAGCTCGGCAACCCGACCCTCTGCCATTGGAACCACTACACGCTCGGGACGAATGTCCATGCGAGCGAGATCCAACCCAGTGAAGTCTGGTGCAGCCGGTTTGGTGAACAGGGCGTGCTCGACCTTGCCAAGCGGTCCTGTCGGCTGCTCCAGGGGTGAACGACTCCCCATAAATGGGACAAGGGCACCCACGATGCCGAGGGCAGCACCGATTCCGATCCAGCGAGTGAAGGGGCGCATGCTCGAAGGCCTGTCACTAATGGACTCAGGCGAATCGGGCCAACATTTGGACGTCGGCTAGTTGGTCGAATTATCGTTCGAGGTCACGATGCGGTATCGGTGCAGCTTGTCGTGGAGCGTGGCGCGGCTCACCTTGAGCTGCTGCGCGGCTTTTTGGCGGTTTCCCCCTGCAAACTCCAGAGCAGATACGATCAAACCGCGCTCATACGCTTCAACCCGCTGCTTGAGGGAGAGGCCGGGGGTGAAGGGAGCGCGCGTCTCTGTCTCAGCCGAATCCGGGACAGTCGGTGGCCGCGGGCTTGCTCCGGGCAAGAGGGATAGATCCAGTTCCCCGTCTTCGCTGAGCGCCACTATCGCCTCAATCGCGTTCTCCAGTTCGCGAACGTTACCCGGCCAATGATAATCGAGCAGTCGATCGAAGAGTTGCTTGGGGGCGCGAACTGCGCTGAGCCCGAACCGCTCGCCATACCGCGTGAGAAAGTGCCGCGCCAAGAGAGGAATATCATCAGGACGTTCTCGCAACGGAGGCACGCTCAGCGTCACTACCTTCAACCGGTAGTAGAGATCCTCGCGGAATCGGCCGGACTCAATCAACTTTGGTAGATCCTGATGCGTCGCTGCAATAATTCTAACGTCGACCGTGAAGGTTCGGTCCTCGCCGATCGGGCGAACCTCTCCTTCTTGTAGCACGCGCAGGAGCTTGGCCTGGAGCGCTAGATCGAGCTCCCCAACCTCGTCCAACAACAGTGTTCCGCCGTTTGCCTCCCGGAATAGCCCATTGCGCGAGCGCGCGGCTCCGGTGAATGCTCCCTTAGCGTGACCGAAGAGTTCCGCATCGGCGAGTTCACTCGTTAGGGTGGAACA
>JBLNFG010000520.1:0-4558 GCA_050263495.1 Myxococcales bacterium
AATTCAATTGAATCGCGCTACTAGCTGCTATTCAAGTCTTACGGCCACGTAGCGACGCCACACACTTAGCGGACTGGGTCTACTGTCATCAGGTAATGGCGCACCATGAAGGAACACACCGTCTCGGCTACACTGGAAAGTTCCTGGCTTAGTGGGAGCCGGAGTCCCGGAGCCGGTGCTCAGAACGCATAGAAGAGAGGCAACCGGAGGGCACGATTGCGCATGGCGTATGACGCGAGAGCGCCCGTCCACAAGCATGGCCGCTCTCGCGCTCGCGCGGGACCGCAGGAGTTTGGACCAGTTTCCGAATACTTAGGCCCCGGCACGCGCACCGCTAGACGAGTCCACGAGGGTAGGCGGGCGTTGCGAATCCACACTCTCGGAGAGTGGATAGATCTTTCACGGATTAACTGATGTATAAAGACAGTCTCACTGGGTCGCTGAACCAGGAACGTAAGTCGGATGGGACCCGCTCTCTTATGGCAGAAACTCGATGATTCGATGGTGCTGCTCTGAATGAGGCAGCGCATATCCAGCGTGGATGAACATGGCAACAGGGGAGTGGACACGCAGGATAGCGGTACCCGATTCACCCAACGGGCAGGGTGGCTCGATCGTTCACAACAACCCTCGGCGAGTACTGACAAAGCACACAGTGACGACTCTCGAATCACCGAGGGTCGCCAACCTGAGTCGGAGTGTTTCGGTGGGATCCCCCCAAACGCTTCCAAGCGCTCCCGGTCTTCTTATCGCCACGCCGCGAGAGGGAGATACGATTCGTCAGTACGAGATTATCCGCGAGCTTGGCAGTGGTGGCATGGGCGCGGTGTTCCTGGCTCGCGACAATCGCCTCGGTCGGCGAGTGGCAATCAAGTTCCTAAACACGAATAAGTCGACGGACATTTACCGGTTCCTCGACGAGGCGCAGGCGACCGCCAGGTGTTGTCACGAGAACATCGTAGTGATCTACGAAGTGGGTGAGCACCATGGCACGCCGTTTATGGTGCTCGAGTACCTGCAGGGAGGAACGCTCGCCCAGTTCCGACAGGCCACGCCTCCCCTGGCACCTGCACGTGTGGTGGAGGTGATGGCTTCCGTGGTGCGAGCACTTGCTTGCGCGCATGAGCAGGGCATTATTCACAGGGATCTCAAGCCCGAGAATATCATGCTGACCGATGCAGGCTCGGTCAAGGTGCTCGACTTTGGGATTGCCAAGGTGCTCAAACCCGAGCCCTCGAATCAAGCATCCTCTGAAGCCGAAACAGAATCTGACGGCGCCCCTGCGCAGCACACCCGACGCGGCGCCGTGATTGGGTCGTTGCTCTACATGTCTCCAGAGCAATGGGAGCCAGGCTGCGCGGTGGACCATCGCGCAGATATTTGGGCTGTCGGGCTCATCTTGTTCGAGATCCTTGCCGGTAAGCACCCGCTCTCCGGGGTGGGGCCGAATCCGGGCCTCTGGGTATCGAACTTGGATCTGGAAATGCCACGTCTTCACGAGGCCGCACCAGATGTGCCGAAGCCCCTAGCTGACGTGGTGGACGCGTGTCTACGCAAGCGCCGCGAGGAGCGCATCTCCGATGCCCAGGCGTTATTGCGAGCTCTCGAGCCCTTTCTCCCAGGACGGTTCACGCGTGAGTACGTGACGCCGATGGCAGATCCATACGCTGGTCTGCGGTCGTTCCAAGAAGAAGAAGCAAGCCGTTTCTTTGGTCGCGCCGATGAGATTGCGGCGCTTTTGGCACGGCTTCGCGACTGGCCGCTTCTGGCGGCTGTGGGACCTTCCGGCATCGGCAAGTCGTCGCTAGTGCGCGCGGGCGTCATTCCTGCACTAAAGAGTTCCGGTGAGCCGTGGGAAGTACTCGTCGCGCGACCTGGTCGCGATCCGCTGCGGGCACTTGCCTCCCTGCTCGCCCCCTTGGCAAGCCCATCGAGTACCGTTGCCGACGATCTGGGTGCACTCCAAGCGCTGAGCGAGCGACTCAGCGAAGAGCCTGGCTACTTTGGCGCCGCCCTGCGAAGCAGGTGTCAGCGCGGCAATCATCGCATGTTGGTCTTCGTCGACCAGTTCGAGGAACTCTACACCTTAGGAGCGGAACAATCGGCAAGACGAGACTTCACGACGTGTCTGGCCGCCGCGGCTGATGACGCCACCTCTCCAGTGCGGGTTATGGTGTCGCTTCGTTCGGACTTCCTCGGTCGAGTCACTGAAGATCCCAGCTTCATGAACGAACTGAATCGGGGAATCTATTTGGTAGGGCCTCCGAGCGCCCAAGGCTTGCGCGCCGCTCTCGTTCAACCAGCGGAGATGGCGGGTTATCGATTTGAGGCGCCAGCCATGGTCGATCAAATGATCCAGTACCTCGAGGCAACACCAGGTGCCTTACCCCTGCTTCAGTTCACCGCCTCTCAGCTTTGGCAGCTGCGTGACGCCGATCGCAAGCTCTTATCGTCGCGGAGCTACCAGTCGTTGGGCGGAATTGCCGGCGCCCTCGTCAATCATGCAGATCGCGTTGTTGCCCAGCTTTCGCCGGAACACCAGACGCTCTGCCGGTCGCTATTTCTGCGGCTGGTTACGCCAGAGCGCACGCGGGCGATTCGTGAACTCGACGAGCTCAGAGACGCAGCAGGAGACTGGGACGAACTCAAACGTCTGATCGACTACCTCGTGGAGATGCGTCTGCTCCTGATCTGGACCAGCGAAAGCAATGGTCAGAGCAGGGTAGAAATCGTGCACGAGTCTCTGATAGCCAACTGGCCCACGTTGCAGGGTTGGCTGGACGACAGCCAAGAAGACAGCATCTTTCTTGAGCAACTCCAGGTGGCAGCCCGACAGTGGCATGCGAAGTCGCACGATGCGGGACTTTTGTGGGGAGGCGCGATGGTCGGCGAACTCCGCCGATTTCAAGGGCGCCTCGAGCTTCGCTATGGAACGGAACTGGCCGATCCAGTCCGTGCATTTGTGCTGGCCGTCTTCGCGCAGTACGAGCGTGGTAAGCGGGCAAGGCGCAAGTTATTCGTAGCCGCAGCGGCGGGGGTGGTGGGTGCCTTGGTGTTGGTGGCGGCGGTCGTTGCACTGCTCATCGTTCGAAAAGCGCAGGAACAGGCAGAGGCAAACGCTGCTGCCATGTTCGCCGCCAAGGAAGACGCCGTGCGCGCCAAGGATGCTGCCGTACGCGCCAGGGACGAGGCCGAACACGCCAAAGCAAGGGAGCTTGCGGCGAAGGAGGCTTTGGCAGACGAGCTACGCCGGAAGATGGGTAGGGAGGAACAGCTCATCCGCAAAACGAGCGAGCTCGAGCTGCAGAAGGAGCGCGCCGCCTACGCAGCAGAGTCCGCTCACCTGGCGCGACTCGAGGCGGAGAAGAATCGACAACAAGCAGAGGATGCGACGCGGAAGGCCGAGAGCTCGGAACGTGAGATTAGACAAGAGAACATGAAGAAGGATCACCTCGTAAGAGAGCTGCAAAAGCATATCGGCGTATTGGCGGAGCCCAACGAACTATGAACTTTCAGCGAAGAGCGCCCAGCCGAGGAAGTATCGGACCTGCGTCAGCGAGTGGTTGGCGCGTTTCTCTGATCCTTTCGGCTGCATGCGCGATGCTGTGCGTGCCTACGGGGATTCAGGCTGCTGACGCCGCGCGGGCAAAGACGAAACAAGTCTCCGCCCGCGCCGCCTCTCCGCAGCCAACTGGAGAACATGCAACTGTGGACTCTTCGACCAGGAGCGCTCAGGAGACTAGCGGCTTGACGCCTGAACCGACGGCGGGTGTGGCGGTGACACTCGGTCCTGAACGATGTTGGGAAGTTGGCGTAACGCAGCAGCAGCAGCGGGCGGCGCGACAGCTGCTCGGGGAGGGGAATTCACTGTGGAATGCTGCGCGGTTTTCGGACGCGGCCGAGAAATTCACGCAGGCCCTGGCAAACTGGGACCATCCACGCATTCACTACAATTTGGCTCTGGCCTTGATCGCGCTTAACCGGCCGCTGGAAGTTCATGACCACCTGCGATTGTCCATGCGGCATGGCCGCGATGCGTTGACCGCAGAACAACGCGAGTGGGCGGGCTTCCATTTGCGAGATCTCGAGACCAAAAGACTCTCTGCGATTGATGTACGGTGTGAAAGTCCAGGGGCAGAGGTCCGTATCGATGGGCGTTTGGTGTTCACCGCACCCGGGTGGCACCATGCCTGGGTGCTGCCCGGACCTCACACCATTAGTACTGCGAAGCGGGGCTACATAAGCACCAACCGCTCCGAAAGCCTGAAACCAGGCCTGACCTGGGTGACTCAGACGAGGGTCTACACCAAGTCGGAGCTTACCCGATCCAGCCGCCGATGGCCGTCTCTAGTGCCTGAGCACCTGATGCTTGCGGGTGCTGGCGCTGCACTGCTGGCTGTGGGCGGCGCCTTAACGCTCAGCGCTAATGCTGCCATTCAAGACATTAACGAGCGGTGTAGAACCGACGCTCGTTGTGTCATCCCGAGTGAGCTAAGTGAGCGAGATTCGAGAGCGGGTGAACTGCGGAATTTTGCGGCTTTTTCCTATATTGCGGGGG
>JBLNFG010000521.1:0-2550 GCA_050263495.1 Myxococcales bacterium
GAGCTACTCACGGTGGATGTCTTGAGATCGAGCACCATCTGCCATCGAGCGGTGGACTCGCTCAAGCCGTTCGTTGCGACTACCTTCGCGCAGTAGTTTGTAGCCGTGCTCGACGTGAACGTAATCGAGGCGTTGCCCGCAGAGATTGCCGAGTCGTTGATTGCCACGTCTTCGGGCTCCTGATCCACCGCCGACTCCGCAGCGCAACCAAACGTCGTAAGCAGTCCGGTGAACGCAACTAGAAGTGTGGAGGTACGCACGACAAGCTCCTTTGGTACAGGCGAGTCACCGAGAACCAATGCAGCGGGCGTGCCGTCAGCTACGAGCGCGAAACGGTGCTCTGATATCCGGTAGGCGTCTCGTTTCTGCGGCAATGCGCGACTGCCCACAGGAGGTGCTATGTATGAGCCGATCAGCTAGAGCAATTCTGGAGGTGCACTTGCACTGATTGTGCAAAGTGCACCTCCGCTCTTCGTCAGCCATCCCACTGTAGCTGCGAGGCTTGCCAAGCTGCTTGCATCAGCCCCAACCGCCTCACGTGGCGTTCAGGCTGGAGGCTTGTTCTGCGCAAGTCCGAGCGTGAGGAGACTGCGCGCTCGAGGGCCTCCTGCCACTGACCCTCCGCTGAGCTTGGAAGCTGAGCGTTGCTGTCGCTCAGCTATGACCAAAGCTGACGCTGGTACCCACGGTCCAATCGTTCCAAAGGTACTCATCCGCGCGTTTATCTGCGATCACGCGAAAGGCGTAGCGTGTTTGTTCCTCGTACAAGCGACAGTAGCTCCCGCGTTCGCAAGGATTCCCTTTGCGCGCGTGCGCCTCAGCGGGACACGGCGCGCCGCAAAAGTGACGGATTGCACAGGCCTTGCAGTGATCAATCTCTTCGACCTTGCGGGTCGATATCGAACGAAAGTTTTCCGAGCCTAAGACCTCGGTGATACCGTTCCTGGCCAGATTTCCCCCGCAAAAGCCGGGCATTCCGATGAACTCGCTGCACGGGTAAAGATCGCCATTTGCGGCAAGCGCGAAGAAGCTACGCCCTGCGCCGCAGGGCGAGATGTCACACATCTGCCGTCGAGCGGTGGGCGCCAAGATCGTTAGCAATGCATTCGCGAAGTTGGCGACTACGAGCTTTCTGCCGGTTGAGCGGTAGAGTTCGTGGCTCCGGTCTAGCGCGGAAAGGAGGTGTGATGCTACTTCGTGATCATCTGGTCGCAGAGCAACTGAACCTGGCATCGTGCAACGAAGTGCGTTCAACATGCAGGTGGGGACTTGAGCCGCATGCAGATATTCCACCATTGCGTTCAAGTGACGGACGTTATGCTTGGTGATCGTGCAAATGACGCTATAGTCGGGATACCCATGCAGACGCTGTAGCGCCTTGACTACGGAGTGATGGGTTCCTTCGCCAGACCACGTTTTGCGTGTTGCGTCTGAGACTTCCGAATCAGAGCCATCCAGTGAGAGCCCTATTGCGACGCGATGTCGAACGAGGAAGTCAACTGCCGAGCCGTCCAACAACGTGGCGTTGGTCTGGATTCCGAAGCGAATCTTGTCACTGTACCGCCCAATTGCTGCCATTACCGCATCCCGATTGAGTAGCGGTTCCGCGCCGTGAAAAACAACCTGAGGCAAGCGCCCTGGCGGCATATGCCCTGAGAAATAGGCGTGAAGCGTCTCCATCGCGGCGAGGGTATCCGCGACGCTCATGTGCATGCCATCGCGCCGTTGGCTACTCGGCAAATAGCAATAGATACAGTTCAGGTTGCAGCGCTCGGTCGGGTTGAAGTAGACGCAGGATGGCGTCAGCCCAAACCTCAATCGACTCATCTCTTTGGCGAAGAGCTCACGTTTCACGCCATATTCGCGCAGCAACGCTCCGTCGAAGAGAACTTCGGACAGGCGACGTTGCGGCACCAAGGCCCAAAACGCCGTATCTCCGCCAAGAATGGCGACGTGCGTTGGGTGGCCGATATCCCAGGGTACGAGAGACGGTCCCTCGCCACTGTTGACGAAGCCTTGAAGCCCGACGTCGATCATTTCTCCTTCTCCGAGGGCAAGATGTAATGAGAGAGGCCGGTTCCCTCGATCTCACAACTGCGCCGATGAGCGATGACTTCGTCGGTCTGTTCGCTGGAGTGTCGCGGCTCCTGGTCCTTTGGTTTGTCTGACGTCTGATCCATCTCGAAGGCTCCGAATCACTGAGGATTCACGAGCCCTTTGCCATCGGACCGTCAAAAATTCGGGGGAACTTACCCGAATGCTTCAGCCTGTCTTCTGACTCTCGGATCGTTCACCGTGCTGCGCCTTCCCAATGAACTAAGGCCCATCAGTGGCTGGATCAAACATGCAGCAAGGTGTCCCCGATTACAGCGGCGGGACCGTCACGGAATTACACCGTGTTCCAATTCTCTGAAGCGGCGCCACTATGGCAAGGCACGCGGCTTGAGTCAAGCTGGAGTTCCGAACAGGTGGATCCTCAGTTCCCAAGCGCCAAGCGAACATCCAACTTGCGCCGACTCGACAAGCCACGTAGCATGCCCCACTCGCGAG
>JBLNFG010000522.1:0-3161 GCA_050263495.1 Myxococcales bacterium
GCGAAGGGAGATTTGACGAAATCCTCGCCGGTCGCCAAATTGGCGGGCTCGAGACGTTTGTCGAAGCGCCCAACGTCGACATCCGTAAACTCGCCAGCCAGAAGAAGGAGCGGGCCGAGGCGCGCGCTCAGGTACGTGGGGCCACCAGCGCGGTTCGTTCGGACGAGGAGGCGCCCGCCTCAACGCATGTCGAGTCGCCTGCCTCAGTCGTCGCGAAGCCCAGCCAGGTAGGCCACGCCACGGTTGCAGGGGTGGCGCCCGAGACATTGGCGACCGCAACGCCGACGATCCCGGAAGCCCACTTCTTTACCCTGCATGTGCTGCGTAGCCTCTCTGATGGACCGGACCGTTACGACCCCGTCGGGACGCGCGCCATCATCGGTCGGTCCGGCGAGGTGTCACTGCCTGGTGAGCACTTCGCGCACCCCGAAGAGGCGATGCTCATCTACGACAACGGTTCGCTTTGGCTCGAAGACTTGGAGGGCGGTAACGGCGTATTCTTGCGCATCCGAACCCCGGTCGAGCTCTGCTACGGCGATGAGTTCGTCGTGGGCGATCAGTTGTTACGCGTCGAGGCCAACCCAACGCCCGATGATGGTCCCGATCCGGATCCGACCTATTTCTACTCTTCGCCGAAGTGGCCGTCTTCGTTCCGCATCGTGCAGGTGTTCGAAGGGGGAGCGCTTGGTGCTTGCCTGCTTTCGCGCGGTAACACGCTCCAAATTGGGTCTGCCTTCGGCGATCTGATCTTCCCCGACGATCCCTTGGTAGGTGAACAGCACTGCGTGGTCGAGGAACAGGCTGGCACCGTGCTTCTGTCTGATCTCAGCTCGCGAACGGGTGTATTCGTGCGCATCCGCGGCTCGCAGGAGCTGTTGAACGGCGACGAGCTGCTCGTGGGCAGAACCCGGCTGGTGGTCGACTTAGGTCAGTCGATGCTCCCCTGAAGCGGGAGAGTATTTGGGTTAGCCCGTCGCGGCTACGGCATCGACGAATGGCGTCGCGGTCACGGCATCGACGAATGGCGTCGCGGCTACGGCATCGACGAATGGCGTCGCGGCCACGGCATCGACGAATGGCGTCGCGGCCACGGCATCGACGAATGGCGTCGCGGCCACGGCATCGACGAATGGCGCCGCGGCCACGGCATCGACGAATGGCGTCGCGGCCACGGCATCGACGAATGGCGTCGCGGCCACGGCATCGTCGAATGGCGTCGCGCCGTTGGCGCACAGGCCATCGTTGCTGCGCCGCATAGGCACAAAACCAGCTCAAAATCTGCGGCTGGCCGCGAGCGGATAGGGGCGTGGTTGCGCCGAAGATAACAAAACGGCCGGGAGCAGGAGAGCTCTCCCGTCCCAGCCGCTCAAGATTCCAAGTCCTAGTCAGAGCTAGATTACTTGGCTTCTTCCTTCTTGTCGTCGGCCTTGGCAGCGTCTGCGCCATCAGCGGCAGCGGGAGCGTCCGCGGCAGCCGAATCAGCAGGAGCGGCTTCGGCAGCCGGAGCAGCCGACGCGTCCCCAGCGGGCGTTTCGGCAGCGGGCTGCGAGCCACCGCATGCGACGAACGCGAGAGGAAGAACGGCGGAAGCGAGCAGAGTACGAATGGTCATTTAGAGGATCCTCCTGAGAGAACCGAGCCGCCATTGGTCGACTCGGGACAACGGAGTGATGCCCGAAACATCGACCCCGACTCAACCAAAATACGCACTTTCTCGAGAGCCAGAAAAAATACCCAATGAATTCAGAAACTTACCTTAGCTCGAAGAGAGCTTTATTTTGAGGCCTGCGCATGGATTCTTGCTTGGGTTTGTCGAAATCTTGCCTCAAGGGGCTTGCGCTTGGAGCATTTCCCGAGTCTGCCCGGCAAATTGCGCGCGGCGCCCTGCGGTAGAACGCTTGGTCCCGCGGACCCGCCTGCGCGGGACAGCGCAGCCGCGGCGAACCGCGACGCGACGCTAGGTCGGCTCCGCTTGCCCAAGCACCAAGAGTCGAGCCTGTCTGGAGAGGCTCACCCAGCGACCTGTCAGCTCGAACACGTCGGGCTGGGTGCGGCGACATCCATGAACTTTAATTCGCAAAGTGAGGTCAGTGGTCCGCAACACGCCTTGCAGGGGGCAGCCCGGCGGCGCGACGAACGCAGCGTGGAGCGTTACGTTCTGCCCGTCGGTCTGCACGATGCGTGCTGGGCCCTTGTCGGTATCGAGCACTAGCTCTCTCTGATCGTCGGTACTCACGAGCGATGAACCCTCCGCATCGCGTCACGCGCTTCGCGCTCTGTCTCGCGTTCTCGCAACGCCTGCCGTTTGTCATGGCTTTTCTTGCCGCGGGCGAGCGCCACTTCGAGCTTTACTCGGCCTTCGCGGAAGTAACACTTCGTCGCGACGATCGTCATCCCCTCGGCTTCTTTCTTGGTGCGCAGGGTTTCGATCTGTTGGGCGTGTAGCAGCAGCTTGCGCGGCCGCTTCTCTTGATGCGCGAAGGCGGCGTGCATGAGCTCGGGGATCCGCATCCCCTTAATCCAAGCCTCACCGCGAGAATCAATGTCGACCCAAGCATCCGTCAGATCCCCAGCGCGGTCGCGCAGGGCGCGTACCTCACTGCCGATGAGAACCACACCCGCTTCGTAGGTCGTGCCGATCTCGTAATCGTAGTGCGCCCGTCGATTGCGCGCGATGAGGCGGTCGCCGCCGTCCTTGGCGTTCTTCTTGGGCGTTGCCATGGTTGCGCCAGAATGACGTTGGCGGGCCGACCGTGCAAGTCCGCTCAGTGGGCCGATGCTCAATCTAAGGTCGCTCATGTGCGGCCCTGCAATGCAACCTCTGTCCGTGGTTCGGGATAGATGAGGGCGACTTGCCGTTCTTCGGCTTGGGTATCACGATCCTCGCCGCCGCGTTGAGAAAGACTTTGACATGGAGTGCCGGTGCACCCATCAGGGCTCACGAACGTAGGCCCAGGCGTGAATGCGCCTGAATGAAGGCGCATGAATGAAGGCAATAGTTCTTCGGGGCGCGCGAACCCACAATCTACAAAGCGTCGACCTGGATCTGGTTCCTGGTCAGCTCGTCGTGCTAACGGGACCGAGCGGATCCGGCAAGAGTAGTCTGGCCCTCGATACCCTGTATGCCGAAGGGCAGCGACGCTTCATCGAGAGCTTTAGTC
>JBLNFG010000523.1:0-3278 GCA_050263495.1 Myxococcales bacterium
GGATTCTGACGACAGATCGCGCGAGCGCAATGTCGGTTGGGCAAGCGGTTCAGGGGGAGAGAGCACAAGCACTCGGAGCTCTGGCAGTTCCAGCTCGCGTGCGGCAACTCAGGGCGGAGCAGCTGGCCCGGCAGGTTCGACACGCCGCTCGAACTCAGGCGGTGCTGCTGATTCAATGAGCTCAACGGCCTTTGTTCACGCTTCAGGAGCGGGTGGGTTTTCGTCGATGCTGACGGTGGGTTCAGGCGGTAGCTCTGATTCGACAGACGCGACAGTATCAGGCGGAACCCGGAGTTCGGCATCTAAGCTTTCTCTCGGCAGCAGCTCCAGTACTACCCGTGCGGTGACATCAGGCGGCGCATCAGGTACAACCCGTTTAACAGCAACGGGCGGCGGTTCCAATGCGCGTGCGGCGACCGGTGGAATGGCAACTACCGGTGGACAGAGCTCTTCAGCGTCGGCCCAGAAGGGAGATCTAGTCTGCGACTTGCCTGCGCCAAGCGCATTCTCATCCAACTCGAAACTAGGTGGCGGAGGCACGCAGTACAAGGAGTCCGATCATTTCATCGTCTTTGGAGCGAGTAACCCCGATGCGGTTCTAAGGATGCTTGAGGCGGCACATCAGTGTTTCGTCGAAGATTGGTGCTGGCGCTCGACAGGGCTGTCCATCACGTCCAACAGCGGCACCTACTTCAAAACGAACGTCTACTCGAAGCCGAGTCTTGGCGCCGGCGGCTATATGCAATACGACGCAACCGCCGGGCTCAGCTATCTTGAGATTCTTGCTAGTCAGATTGGCTTGGCTCAGGTCACGGTTCACGAGTATGGCCATGCACTTACGCTGGCCGCGAAAGGCTGGGTAGATCAGACGAACACCGGCTTCTGGTGGGAAAGCGTTGCGAATTTCGTCGCGGACACATTCATCACCTCTTCGTATTGTGAGAGTGCCAGAAGCAATTTCGGAATCCCCGCAGGCAATACGATCATCGAGCTCGATCGGGTCTACGGACTCCCTCATACCGTTATCTGCAATGATCAGAACTATTATCAAGCATGGCCATTTCTTACCTACCTGACCAACAACCCTGACAATTATCCAGGGTTGGGGCGAATGGTTCTGCCGGACATGTTCCGACTCCACAAGGGAAACAACGAGACACCCCTGCATGTGCTTGCACGAATCGCGTCGCCGGTCACTGTGCAAACAATTTTGGGACGTTACTGGGCGCGTATGGCGTACCTAGATATTGGACATCCTAAGGCGCAGCAAGCGTTCCTGAGCGGTCGGCAGCGGCTGAACTTCGCAGCCAATCTGGATTCGGCAAGTGGTCAGATGTTCAAAGTGAAGGCGAATCGGCAACCCCAGTATGGTGGAGCCAACATCAATCCACTCCGCGTCACTGGCGATGGCGCCATCAACGTTAGGGTGACCAATCTTGGTAACGGGCTGCAAGAAAGCAACTTCACCGCCACTTTAGCCATTCGCGCAGAAATGGGCGACGTACGTTACGTTGACTTGCCTGGTGGCAGCGGGGAAACGCAAGTCGCTAGTGGCGAAGAAGTGAGCCTTGTGGTGGTCAACACGCCTGATACCGTCTACATGTATAATCCAGAGCGCGTTGGAAGCCCGGAAAACGTCGGTTTGAACTATGAAGTTCAACTCATCGGAGCGGTTCCAAGCAGCTAGGCGAACTGTCCCAGCAGGCTGCTGACGAAGGGAGGCGCTGCTGGCGAGGGGGGAGGCTCGGCTTGCCGAGGGGGCGCTGCGGCGCCCCTCTCTAACTATGTCTAGAGCGGCGGGCGCGCCTGGCGCGCCAACATCGCCCAAATCGTGGAACGATTTGGCGCGCCGCTCTAGACTGCGCTGGTGCCCCTAAGCGAACAAGATTTGATGGCCGCGTCAAAGAGCGGAGCTCACGATGCGTTCATGGCGTTGATTACGCCGCATCTGCCACGGATCAATGCCCTGTTGTTGCGCATGACTGGCGATCTTCACGCTGCGGAAGACCTCGCACAAGAGACGATGCTTCAGGCATTTCGAAGCGTTGGACAATTTCGTGGTCAAGCAGCGTTCTCGACCTGGTTGTATCGCATCGCGGTGAATCTTTCGCTTCGCCACATGGAGCAGCAAAAGCAGCTCACCTTCGAGCAATGGCCGCAGGTGCCCGAGGGAATGGACCCACGACAGTCAACCGAGCCAAGTCCGGAAGAGCGGATCTTGATCGGGCAGGTTCGCGAGGGGTGCTTGACCGGATTAGTCCGATGCCTCGCACGCGACCAGCGGCTGGCATTCGTGCTCACGGTGCTAGTCGGACTCTCCGTCGAGGACGCGGCCTCCGTTCTCGAATGTTCCGAAGAGGTCGTCAAGGCGCGCGTCTCGCGCGCACGGCGGCGGCTTGCTGATTTCGTTGATCGTCGTTGCGAATGGATCGATTCCGGCAATCAGTGTCGCTGTAAGCATTTCGTGCAGTACTCGCTACAACGAGGGCTCATCCGTGGAGTCGATTCGGTAGACGGATCCGAACCGGAAATGGAGCGTTTCGAGGCAGAGATCGACCGCATGCGCCGTGTTACTCGGCTGTATGAAAGCCTTCCCACGCCGGCGGAGGCGCCGACACTATCGGAGCGGATACGTCGTGGGCTCGCAGGCCAGGAGTGGAGCGTACTGAAGTAAGGTCGCCCACCGTTAAGACGCTGAACCGCCATCAAACGAAGAAAAGCAGAGCAGGGCTGTCACCTCGCGGGGACTCTCGTATCCAACTAAAAGGCCGCCTAGATTGAGGCGACCTGGAACGGAAGAGGAACCTGTGCTGCTATTCGTAAAAGCTCGTGTACGTCTCGAAACCCTGTCGGAATTCGGGCGAAAATTGGCCAGCGGTGAGTTCGGCACAAGCCCGGTTAAATGGACGTTCTGTGTGGAGGACGATTTGTCGGTCGGATTGAGCCTGTGGGAGGTCGCCAGCATGGGCGATTTCGAGACGAGATTCGCCCAACAGCAAGCCTACTACTCCGAGCTGATCGAGGTCCGAACAGTGCTTCCCGCTGCCGATGCAATGCGCCGTTTGATGCAATCCGCACCGAACGGATAGGCAAAAGTCAGACAACGGACAACGCCGATGCGCTAGCCGCGTAGTTACGCCGGACAGGCAAAAAAGGCCCATCCCAGGGCAACCCGCTCGCGAACTGCGGACGTCGCGCATCGGCAATCGTCCGCCGCGCGTTCGCATCCCACCATGCTCCGCGCTCGCGAACGACGAACGACGAACGACGAACGACGA
>JBLNFG010000524.1:0-2788 GCA_050263495.1 Myxococcales bacterium
GCCGTGATCGGTGCCTGCGGATCCCATGTGGAGGCCGCGGCAGGCACCGCGCTACCGTCCGGTGAGGCAGAGGGCGTTGCGCTGACGTCCGGTGCGACGCTCGTCGCTGGTGGTGCATTCCCCGGCTCGACCACGGCTTTGCCCACGTTGACGACGTACGATTGTCCGGCTTCGACAACATGCGGACCATCCGCACCCTCAAGCTGTGCCTTGCCGACCATGACGTCGAATCGCACGCCTTGCGGGGATTGCTCGATCACAATCCGGCTTCGCCGCTCAATCCGCGCCGTACCGAAGCTAGTGGCCAAGAATGTGCTTTCATTGCCGCTCTCGAGCACCACTTTTCCCGCCTCGACGTCGAAGGCTTTGTGCCGCCGTGATGGTCGTTGAGACAAGAATCGAATGGTGGTGTCCTGCCGAACCTGGAGGGTACTGTCGTCGTCCAGGTTGAGCGTGGCAGTCGAGGCGTGAGCTGTTCGCAACGCGTCGCCGAGCGCGAAGGTCGCCCCGAGCGCTGCATCAACCCAGGACTTTGGTGCTGCCGCCTCGGTTCGCTGCACCTCCCCCTGTTTGGCGTTCAAGGTCGCCAGAGTCCCTCCCCGGTTACACCCAAGCGGGCTCGCGAGCAGGATGGTCAGAAGTGACACGCCGATCCAGAAGATGCTGTACGCGCTTCTCGTCACCGCATCTTCTCCATGTCCACATTCAGGACGATCACACCGCTCTTGCGGATCACTACCGCGCGTTCTTGAGCGTGATAGCCGTCCATTTCGATTCTCACGCGGTACTTGCCCGGCGCCAAATCTAGGCGAAACGCACCACTCGCGTCTGCATCGACCTCGTGGCCCCCTGGATCGATGCGCACGTGCGCTGGCAGATTGGCGCCGTTGAACGAGCGTACTTGCCCACGGATCTGGCCAGAATTTTGCGCGGCCAGCATGGTAACGCGCAGCTCAATCTCGCCGTCCTTGGTGATCTCCACGGCTTGTTCCCAGTCGCGCATGAGCTCGGCCTTAACCACAACACGTGCCCGCCCCGACTTGAGCGACTCGCCAGCGTAGGTTGAGCCTTGGGAGAAGTCGAGCACGCGTTCGCCTGAATCGGAGACCAACTTCACGACTGCGTCGCTTAGCGGATTTCCCGCCTCGTCAAAGACGGACACGCGGATTCGTCCCGTAGCAGGCTCCGACTTAGCGACGGGAGTCGATGGCGTAGTTGCCGCAGCAGTCGGCGCTTCCTCGGCACTCGCGGGTTCTGGAAGCGCAGCCGTATCCGGCACTGCATCGGCGCCCCAACGGTAGCGCAACCCGAGCGAAAGGCTCAGACGCGGTTCGATTGGAACGAGGGGAGCCGTGGGCCCTACGTCGGGGCGCTGACTCAATGCTACTTCCGTCAAGAACTCTGCAGCCAGCCGCGTCGAAAGGGCGCGACGCACGCCGACGTCAACTCTCAACGGCGACTGAGTGATCGGCGGTGCGCCTGTACCGATCAAGAGATCGCCGCTCACTTCACCGATTAGCTCGAACGGCTCCATCGGGATCGACAAACCGGCTCCAAGAAGGACAGCATGATAGTCGCTCAACCCCAGCGCCACGCGATCGCCGAAACGATACTGTGACGCGTCTGCGCCGGCAGAACCGGTGTTATCGAAACGAAAGCCGCCCGTGGCAACGTATCGGAACCCGTGGATGGGAACCCAACCGAAGACTGCCCGGGCGTCAACGGTCAGACTCTTAGCGCGCTCGCTCCAGCTTTCGGATCCGGGAAGGCTGACGCCAAGGTCAGCGCCCAGCATCAGCGCCTCACCGACGCGTGTACCGAAACGCGAGACGAATGAGGCCTCACCCACCGTGCCACTGTCGGTGCCCCGTCCATCATCCGGATGGCGATCGTACCGAGCGCGACCAATGAGGCCCAACTCGATTCCACGTAGGGGAACGAGACCGAGCCCCACGCTACCGAGCACCCGATGGTGCGCTCCCTCTCGCGCCAGACCCTCGGTCATTCCGTAGCCGGCATCGAGCGCAGCATGCACGCTACCAGCTTGGCTAAGTCCAATGACCGGAACGCGGTGCAGGCCCGGCAGCGCATTAGGCGCATCTCCGACCGTCTTGCCCGTCTGCGCGTGCAAGCTAGTTGCCGCAGAGGCGACGAACAATAAGGAGGCAGCCGAGTGGACTCGACGTTCTCTCATGACTAACCATACGTCACACGGGGACTCACCCAAAGTGGCTTCATGCCGCGGCCAGCGCCTGACATTCGAACAGGTTTCTGCACATTGACGGTCTTACCCGCCACTGAACGCGCGCGGCGGTTATCTCGTGGTGTCGCCGCGCAATGCCTTGATTTTATGAACTTATGAGACGTGCTACTGCTGCGGAGCCAATGCCCTTCGCTCCCCACTCACGCTGCGCCCTGGCCAGTGTTTTCTTGGCCGCGGTAACGATCAGCGCCAACGCCGCCCTCGGCGCAGTGCAAGAGGTGGCAGTTCTACGCAGCTATGAGGCGCCTGGCGATTGTCCTAGCGCAATCTCCTTCATGCAACATTTCGGCTCGCGTACGCAGCGCGTGCGCATCACCTCGAGCTCCGCGGCTGCCCACTTGAGCTTCGTCGTGGCGCTTTCGCACGAAGACGGCCACGTCGTGGGAAGGTTGGCGATAGCAAGCCGCAACGGGGTAACGTCGCATCGCGAGGTGTCGGCACAGAGCTGCGATGAGGTAGTGACCGCGCTCGCCTTCGTTGCGGCCCTCGCTGCGGATCCGTCGGCGCAAGCGTCGCCCACGTCGC
>JBLNFG010000525.1:0-3109 GCA_050263495.1 Myxococcales bacterium
GGTTTTCGAGAAACTTCTCCCAATCGACCTCGCGTGCCGCCTTCTGATCGACGCGATTGGTGGACGCGGTCATTTGGCGCTCGAAATCGCGCTCCTCTGAAGGTCCCGAGGACTGCGCATCCCCACCTCGCAGTCGACCCGAAACGTCTTGGTCTTCCTCGGACAGAACCGGATTATTGTCGAGCTCTTTCCTTACTTCTTCCACCAGCTCGAGTCTCGACAGCTGCAGGAGTCGAATCGCCTGTTGCAGCTGCGGCGTCATGACGAGCTTTTGCTCTAGCCGAAGCGCCGCATGTTGTTTTAATTCCATCGTGCGATCTTCCCCACCGGGATCCTGGGACTTTTTAGGAGTCTAACATCTCCCCGGTTGAAACGCGCCACTCAAAGAGAGAGAGCCACGCTCGAGCGTGGGCGGACATCATCACCAAAGCAACGAGCTTGGCGAGCGGTAGCTACTTGGCTCTGGGCTCGAGCGGAATGGAGCCCCGGATCTCATCAAGCGTGATTCGTCCGGTTGGAAGGTCTATAGTGGCGTGATCTGCCTGGATCCATCCGCGGCCCCGGGCGATTCGAACATTTCCAACTAAGCTTGCGCGACGCTCTGGAATCTCGACCTCAAGACTCTGCGCTGTAGCGGTGATGCCGCGAATTGCGGCCTTCACATTGCCAGATCCCCGCGCCCATCGCACCATCGGTGCGTCGTCGTATCGGATATCAACTCGATCGCAGCTGACGTCGAGCTCGCCGAGTTTTACGTGAACCTCGCCCTCCAACTTGGCGACACCGCGCGCTAAGTCGACATCCAATTGCTTGGCCGATACGTCGAGTGCCTCTGCACCTATTTGCATCAGAGGCGCAGAGGATGACGAAGAAGCGAGTAGTAATAACGCGACCGACGGCGCAACTGCAGCCATTTGGTGCCGTTTCTGACGGTAATTGCCAATCGCTCCAGTCATCGTGCATCGGAAGCCTAGCAGAAAGCCTGGGATAGGGCGAACCACAACCTGGCAACGTTAGCTTGGGCTAACAACGAACAAAGCAAATTGGGTAAGCAGCGATCATCGCGACCGCGCCACCCCCCGGACTCACCCCTACAGCGGGAGTGGCTGAGGGTCCTGTTAGTTGCTCCGTTACTCACGTGCTGCGCCATTCCTGGCTGCATCATCAGTGAGTGCAGACGGTTCGCCGGAATCCTGTAGACAGGAACGAGTTGCTTTCCGGCTGCCGCGCCTAGAGAAGCTCAAATCACGCCCCGCAGCACGGGGACCGTGCCGCGGGGTTCGAGGGCAAGCTCTCGCTCGTGCGCTCGCCATGGTTTGGGCACAGGTGATGGCTCCCCGCACGCCGTTTGTTTCTGGTAGGATATTGGGTACAGTGCAACCCCAGTTCCAACCGGCCACTACCACCGCTTCGAGGGTGAAGTGCCTCTTCTTGCACATCGACAAGCATTATGGGCGTGCCCGGGCGGATGCATTCCTCTTGGCTGCCAAGCTCGATCGTGGCTATCTCGACGACGAAACCAGCCCGATCCCTGTGGAGGCATGGTTTCGAGCATTGACTTCGTTTACGTCGCACTGGGGACGCGGAGAATTGGCGCAGGTGGTTGCGAGCCATGTACACCCCGAAAATCTTGGGGTGTGGGCTCGGGTCTTGAGGGGTGCCGAGCGACCAATGTCCGCGTTTCGCCAGTTGGGGCAGCTTGGTGGGGAAGAGATCTTGACGGAGCGTTGGGAGACGCTTGAGCTCGAGCCTCGTTACTGGGTGGGACATGTCTTGGTTCGAGCAGACCAGGCAGAAGAACGAGATGGACTCTGTTGCTTGGCAAGAGCAGCAGAACTGTCCAGCATTCCTCTGCTGTTCGGCTTACCTCGGGCGAAGGTGGACAGCGAGACACTGCCAAGCAGTCGTCCTGATACGCTGGAGCAGCGGTATCGCGTCGCGTGGGGATCATCCGCTCCCTATCTGCATTGGGTTCTGGCGGCGCTCGGCTTGATTATCGGCTGTGGAGTAGCCGCAGCCCTAGGATTCGATCTCGTACTATCGATGCCAATCGGAGCGGGGCTTGGTGCGCTGCTTGGTTTTGGCATTGGAATTCTCGTTGCCCAGTTCAGGGCGCGCAACCTGAACAACGCCGCTCAGGTCGTTCGGTTATTGGCGCTTGAACGCTCAGTGGCACTGAGGGAATCTCGTGAGCGAAGAGAGTCCGGTCTGCTTGAGGGGGGCGTTGTTGCTGGACAGTATCGGCTCGGAAACAAACTCGGCGTAGGTGCTAGCGGCGCGATCTGGGAGGCAACGCGTCTCTCCGATGGAAGGGTCGTGGCGATCAAACTGCTGCGAGCCGCCGTTGCGCACGATACAGTGGCCGCGGATCGCCTGCGACGCGAAGCTGCAGCGCTGGGTTTAGCGTGGCACCCGAACGTGGTGGAAGTGTATGACGACGGTCATCTTCCGGATGGCACCAGCTATTTAGCCATGGAACGCCTGTACGGTGAGTCCCTCTCCGAGCGCCTTCGCCGCGTCGGTACCCTCGAACCTTCACTGCTACTCCCGATCGCTCTTCAAGTCTGTGACGCGCTCGGCGCTGTTCACGCAGCGGGAATCGTTCACCGCGACCTAAAGCCGAGCAACATTTTTCTGGCCAAGGTTCCTCCGGGCGAAGCTGCGACGGCTGGAACAGGCCAACCAGAAACGGTCAAAATTCTGGATTTTGGCATTGCCCGGGTCGAGTGGGCGGAAACACGTTTGACCAACGCGGGTGCGCCACTCGGTACCCCTGGATACATGTCGCCAGAGCAGGAACAAGGCCTGGAGATCGACGCACGAAGCGATCTGTTTGCCCTCGGCAGTATCATCTTCGAGTGCTTTACAGGCAGCCCGCCACCGATGACCAGCGCCGAATTTCGAAGCGAACCGCGCGGACCAATCGCTGACAGCACCGTCCAACTTGCATTTCGGCAAATTCCAGAGCGCTGGCGCGTCGTCGTGGAACGCGCGACGGACCCACTACCTCGGAACAGATACCCTGACGCACGATCGATGAAGGAAGCCTTGCTGGAACTGCGTGAAGCCCCCACGGCTTCGGGCGACACGGCGGAGCGACCTGTAAACT
>JBLNFG010000526.1:0-5129 GCA_050263495.1 Myxococcales bacterium
CTGCCCCGCAACTCGGTGAGGGCACCGTCCTGCCGCTCGGATTTGGGGAGATCACCCTAGGAGAGATCATTGGGGAGGGTGGCATGGGGATCGTGCGCAAAGGCTGGCTGCGTTATGCGAAGGACGGGAGCCGCAGCGGAACGCCGGACCACCCCGTAGCGGTCAAGATTCTGAACCCTTTGCTCCGAAGCCGCGAGCGGGCGCGTCGCTTGTTCGTCGGCGAAGGCATGGCCCTCGACCGCGTTTCCCACCCAAACATCGTCCACTTCTTCGGAATGACGGATCGTCAGGGCCAACTGGCGCTGGTAATGGAGTGGGTCGAGGGCAAGCCGCTTTCGGACCTGATACGTGCGTCAGTGCTCGAACGGCGCGCGTTCAGCGTGTCGTGCATTCCCATGGCTCCGACGTGGCACTACTTTTCGCAACTGCTCGGAGCACTTGCTGCAATTCACGCTCTCGCAATCGTCCATCGCGACGTGAAGCCCAGCAACATCCTGATCCGCTTGGATCACATGGTAAAACTCACCGATTTCGGCATTGCCCGTTTGCCGGCGTCATCTCCACGGCTCTCCGGCGGCTTGGCCCCAGGCACTGGCGCGTACATGTCGCCGGAGCAGGTCACTGCTGGCCAAATCGATGCGCGCAGTGATCTCTATTCGGCGGCGATCGTGCTGTTCGAGATGTTGGCCGGGCGCACCCCGTTCGAGGACAAGAATCGCAGTGAGCTCGCGATTCGCACGGCTCAGCTGGAAGAGCCTCCGCCCCCGCTTTCGGCGTTCGTGCCGCAAGCTCCGCCGATATTGGATCTCCTGCTAGCTCGTGCCCTCGCCAAAGATCCAATCCATCGCTTTTCGAGCGCCATCGAGTTCGGAGAGGCACTGCGTCAGTCGCTCGGACTCGCTGACACCCCAGGATGGCAGGCGCAACGTCGCCTCGCTGGCGCCGCCCTAAGGCTATCGCGATCGGCGTCGACCACGCCCGATCGCACCGCGGACGATGAAGAAGCCCTGCGCTTTCGCACCGACGTCATGCAGGCCTATGGGTCCTAACGAACCGACTACCGGGTGAGAATTCGCTGATTTTTTGGCCTTGCCGTCGCAATCACGACGCAAAAACCGGCCCCCGGGAACGGCACCGCCACTCCGAACTGCGCGCCCATCCCTTGACGCTCTCGGGTGCCACGTGCGAAACCCACGCGCGCCCCGTCGGGCCGTTTCTTCGAAAGCCCAGCTCATGCCCAAAGCAAGCCTGTTTGCACTGCTCGCCGCAGGTGCCGTTACGGTCACTCCCCTCACCGGCTTTGCGCAAGCCGCGGCTCAACCCGATGCGCGTCGAGCGCCCGCCGCACCGGTAGGACCCGCAGTGCCAGTTGCACCCACGGCTCCAGCGGCGGAACCCGCTGCAGAAGCCGGATCTCCGCCCGCGGCTGGTTCACCCAACGCGGAGGTTCCTGCTGAAGACGTCGCAGAACCGCCGCCAAGCGAGCCCGGAGCCAGGCATTCGAGAATGGAGCCTGCGGCAGAGCCGCAACGCACCACCGGCGCGATCTTGCCAGGCGCCGGCCTCGCCGTTTCCGAGCCGCAATCATCGAGCGCGACCAAGTCGAATGCACGCACTGAGGAAGCCGACAAGGACGCGATCTTGGCGGAAGACTGGTGGTCCCATAGCCGCCCCATTATCGAGATCCACGGCTACTTCCGTACGCGCGCGGAGATGTTCCACAACTTTTCGCTCGGCCGCGTGCAGACGCCCGGGACCCAACTGTGGCCGAAGCCAGCGGACCATTACTACAATCCAATCGACGGCACTTCGGCTGCCGGAGCTAACGTGTGTGGCGGAGCGGGCGCTCTTAACAATGAGGGGGCGTGCAAGAACAAGACGCAGTCCTCGGCCAACCTGCGTCTGCGGTTGAACCCAGAAATCCACGTGTCGGACAATCTGCGGATCATGACCCAGATCGACATTCTGGATAATCTCGTGTTGGGGTCAACACCAGAGGGCTACGCGAATGTGCCGTCAGCGAACGGCTATGCCGTGAGCGCGCGCAGTGGCTATAACCCCCTATCCTTCTTCGACAGCACCCAAGAAGTACCGAGCGCAGGCATCAACGGGTGGAAGGACAGTGTCCGCGTCAAACGCGCGTGGGCGGAATACTCCACGCCCGTAGGCCAGCTCCGATTCGGTCGCATGCCGGACCATTTCGGCCTCGGCATGGTGCACAACTCCGGCGATGGCTACGATCACGATTACCAATCGACGGTCGATCGCCTCATGTTCATCACGGACGTGCGACCCCTCGATCTGCACATCGGTGCGAGTTGGGATTTCCCGAGCGAGGGTGCGACCAGCACGAGCCTTCGCAATATCGGAGGACAGCCGTACGATCTGGCCCAGCTCGACGACGTGAAGCAGTACAGCTTCCTCGTGATGCGACGCAAGAATCCGCAGCTCGAGCGGATGGCGATCACGCGCGGCGACGTCGTGTTCAATTTCGGCGCCTACGTCAGTTACCGATCGCAGATGCTGGCAAGCGATAATTCTGACCAAACCGGCGCGGCGCAACCCTGTTCCTCCCTCACGCCCTCCGGCGTTGGAGGCTCTGGATTGACCTGCAGCGTCGATGATCTCTCGAAGTCGTACACGCGTCGGCACGCCTTCGCTTGGACGCCCGACCTTTGGGCGCAGTTGAAGTACAAGGGTTTCCGCTTCGAACTCGAGGCCGCCACCATTCAAGGCAAGATCGACAACACGCTGAACACGGGCGACAACTACAGCACCGCTCCCGGCGGCAAGGGTTGGCGCTTGAACGCTTGGGGCGTTGCGACGCAGCTGCAGCAAAAACTCTTGGAGGACAAGTTGGACTTGTCCCTCGGCTTTGGCTGGTCTTCCGGCGACCCGAACGTGGATCGTGGAAGCAACGGCACCTCGGAGAGTGCTGCGCTCGGACTCGCACCAGGCAACTCCGGGCTGCAACAGCCCGTTGGAAGCAACCAGTTCAAGACCTTCCGGTTCCATCCGTCATACCAGATGGACCTCATCCTCCATCGCAATCTCCTTACCCGTGTCCAAGGCACCTACTACTTCCGTCCCAGCGTTGGTTACGACTTTTTGCGCAAAGCGAATGGTCAGCGACTCGGCGGTAATGTGGCGGGAATTTGGTCACGCGCGAGCGAGTACATCCAAGCCCCAGGGCACAGGCGCGACCTCGGGATTGAGTTGGATGGCTCAATCTACTTCCAATCGAAAGACGGCGTACTCAACGATCACCCAGGGACCCTGGGAGGGTTCTTCACGATGGTGCAGTACGGTTTGCTCTTTCCGATGGATGGTATGAGCTACCCCCAGAAGATGGAAGCACCGAGTCGTTCTTCAGCGCAGATCCTCCGCTGGTACCTCGGCGTGTTCTTCTAGCCGAATTCCAGTCCAAACGGACACCTCACTTAAATAGCGCCGGATCACGGCGCTATTTCTGTATTAGCGTCGGTTGGTACTTGGAACATCGACGTGAATGTTCGAGGATGACTGCCCTGTTAGTACGTCGAGTGCCCACGTGGGCCCCCGACAGTTGATACGTCGACGACGGTTCTTGCCAAATCGAACGCGATTTGAATTAGCCTATGCCAGCTTACCAATTGGGGCGTGCAGTGGCTCGGGCCCAATCGTCCCGCGATCTATCTTGAAGAGTCTGAGGAAGGAGACAGTCACGAATGAAGAATCTATCTATCTTTACGGCCGCTGCGATGCTTGCTGTTGCTGCCACGGCAACGATGACCGGTTGCGAGGAGGCTGACAAGCTCTCGGGGGATATCGAGAAGCAGTGCGGTCTCGAGTGCAACACCAACGCGCTCGCCGAGGGTCAAGTCACGATCTCGGGCGTGCCCAACATCGATGCGTTCTTCAACCAGGTGGCGAACTTCAACGCCACCGCGAATATCGTTGCACAAGGCCTCGATTCGCCGATCGCCAACATCAAGGCACAGCTGAAGCTGCCTGCCACGGCGGGGGGGGCTGAGGTGGTCGCCGCGATGAAGACGCAGTTCGCGCTCGAAGGCAGCCTCAAGGTAGCGTACGCACCGCCGTCCTGTAAGGTCTCCGCCAAGGCGACGGTCGACGCGGCGGCAAAGTGCGACGTGCAGGCCACTCCCGGTTCCATTAAGGCCAAGTGCTCGGCGCGCTGCGACGCGGATGTGGTGGTGAATCCCGGACAGGTATCATGCACCGGCACCGCCAAGGCCAAGTGCACCGCACCCAAGCTGGACGTGGCATGCAGCGGCAGTTGCAAGGGTACCTGCGGGGTCGAGGTCGCGGCAGCGTGCAGCGGCACTTGCAAGGGAACCTGCACCGGCACCTGCGCGGCCACAGACGCAAGCGGCAAGTGCGCTGGCAAGTGTGATGGGACCTGTACGGGCACGTGCGAGGCAGAGGTGGTCGGCAGTTGCTCCGGCAAGTGCACGGGTGATTGCTCGATCGACTACGATCCAGCGACGTGCACAGCAGACGCCAAGATCGAGTGCTTCGCCGAGCCGCCCACGGCAGGTGGAACCATCGAGTGCGAAGGCAGTTGCGAAGGCTCGGTGGAGCCACCGGAAGTCAAGGCCGAGTGCAAGGCGAGCGCCAAGGCTGAAGCCGAGCTCAAGGCTGAGTGCACGCCACCTTCGATCGAGTTCGACGCGGCTCTCAGTGCGACCGCGACGGCCGAGCAGAAGGTGCGCTACGCGGCGTTCCTCGAGGTCTTCCAGACCGAGATGGGCGTCTTGGTAGCCAACCTGAAACGGTCTGACGTCGTGCTCAAGGCGGGCGCGAACGTCATTGGCAGCGTCGATGGCGTGGGCAAGGCATTTGCCGACGCACTTCCTCAGGCCTCGGGCAACCTGAAGGTGGCATTCGGGCTCAGGTGCGCTGCAAAGGTCCTCCCGACCGTGGGCACGGCCATGAGCACCTCAACATCGAAACTCCAGGGCAGCGTGACCACAGCTGCAGGGTTCGTCGCGGCTTTCAAATGACGAACGGTTGAATCGCGCCGAGCGATTCGGCGCGCTCACGACGACGGCGCGTTGGCTTCACTGGCTGACGCGCCGTTTGCGTTCTCGGCTCGCTCACGGCGACCGCGCGCTCACGACGACGGCGCG
>JBLNFG010000527.1:0-5760 GCA_050263495.1 Myxococcales bacterium
ACCAAGGTAATGTCCAGATCGATCCGCGTGAGCTAGCCGATTTGATGCGCGACAAGCGCGTCGTCCTTCGACTGCTCGATCTACGCGATGAAGACCAGTACAATCGGTTCCATCTGCTCGACGCTCAGCAGTTCGATCTCGAACGGCTCGTCACCGTTGAGTTTCCGAGGCAAGCCGTCAAGGTACTTCTGGCCGACGACGAAGCGACTGAGCTTGCGGCATTTCGTCGCTTGTTCCAAAAACGAGCGGAGAATGTGTACGTGCTCGCGGGCGGCATGCCAGCCTGGGCGGCGCTGTTCGACGCTCAAGGATGCAGCAATCAGCGTTTCGCGGCGCTCGGCGCCAACCATCCATGGAGCCGCCCGCCAAACCTCACGGACTCGCTCGCGGGTAGTTACGTCCCTCGCGTCAAACGCCCCGGCCTCGGACAGAAGAAGGCGGGTGGAGGCTGCGGCGGGTGAGCCACGGTGAGGCGAGGTCGCGCCGTTTGCGCACGCGCGTGGCACATTCTGCCACCGAGCCCTTCAATCACCCACTCTGACTGCCGCAGTCAAACGCGTCTGATTTCTTCAGTCTAGGTTCGCCTCGATGGGGCTCTCCGCATGACGCCTGATACTTGATACCTGATGATATGCTCCGGGAATCGCGTTTCCGCGTCGCTCCTGCGAGACGCCGCGTTCGCGCTGACGCTGAACCCTCGGAACATGCAAGAGCACCCCCTTCGCCCCGGAGACAAGATCGCAGGCAAGTACCGCATCCAGCGGCGACTGGGACAAGGTGGCATGGGGATGGTGTTTCTCGCTGAGCACGAGCGCCTCGGGCGCCAAGTAGCCATCAAGGTGCTTCACGCTCAGCTAGAACAAAGGGAAGTAGCCATGGCGAGATTCGAGCGCGAGATCCGCGCCATGGCTCAGGTCAGCAGCCGACACGTTGCGCAAGCGTTCGACGCGGATGTGTTGGAAGACGGCTCACCGTTTCTGGTCATGGAGTACCTCGACGGGCGCGACCTTCGCGCTGAGTTGAAGCTGCGACGCGCAATTCCGTACCCTGAGGCCGCTGGCTATATCGTTCAGACCTGCGAAGGGGTTGCGGCGGTTCACGACGTGGGGATTATCCATCGCGATCTCAAGCCCAACAATCTGTTCATCACTCACCTCGACGCAGCGCGATGTGTCAAGGTTTTGGACTTCGGAATCGTCAAGCTGCTTTCCACAGCGGATGTCACGATGACCGCGGAGAACACCTCGGTCGGTACTCCGCTCTACATGTCACCTGAACAGCTCAACAACGAACGGGAGATTTCGCCGTGCTCTGACGTGTGGGCGATGACGGTCGTACTCTATGAGCTGATCGCGGGAGTCTCGCCGTTTGCCGCGGATCGTCCTGGGGCAGTTGTCGCCGCCATCATGTTGGAGCAACCGCCGCTTTTGTCTCGACTCGTTTCGGCTCTCCCGAGCCAATTAGCTGACGTGATTGCGGAGGGCCTAGAGAAATCGCCGAGCAGACGCATCGGAAGCGCCCGAGAGTTGGCATCGAGACTTGCGCCCTTTGCCATGCCGACGGATCGTATCGTCGTTGCGTCGAACATGTCTTCGGGACGGCCCGTGGCGATCTCTCGTAAAGACAGCCTGCGCCCCGAACTGGCAGCGCAGATCCAGCACGAGGTCGAGCGCGGGGCTGCCCTTGCGGGTAGCAACGAGCAGCTGCGCGTCGATGAGTTGCGTCAACTTCCGAGCTTGGCCCGCCTAGCCATTCCGCTCACTCACGCCGCTGCGGTGGAGGCTGCTCGAGGCACACCACCGTGTCCCGCAGGGAACGACAGGTTGGCACAGGCCCCGTCGAACCTCCCGTCGGATGCTCCCACACGCCTGGAATTTGCGCCCAAGGGCGATCCCGGCACCGCCGCCGTCAGAACCACAGCCAGTGCCAGGAAGGCAGATTCCCGCAGCTCCTTCCTAGGCGCTGGCGCGGTCGGGATGTTGCTTTTGGGAGCCGCGATTCTTGGCCTGTCGCTCAAGTCAGCGACGACCAACAGGCGTTCGCAAGCAGCCGTGTCAGCTGCGCCGCACGTGGCATCAGGAGCAGCGCAACCGCCTGCATCGGAGTCCATGGTGCCGCCCGTTAGTTCTGCGCCGCCCCTCGCCGGTCCCGACGACCCCGTCCAGACGGCGGCACCCATGACGAAATCCTCAGGGCAACAAACCGTCGACGCGTCAGCTCGAGCAACGGCGCCCTTGGCGCCGCGCAGCAAGGCCGTTGGCGCCCCACCGAACACGCCCCACCGGAAGCCCCCGGAGGTAGCACTGCCACATCCAAAGGATGGAAATCCGGCGCATCTGTGAGGACGGGTCGGCGGGAAGACGCAACGGACGAACCGCTGACTTATGTTCCACTACAACACTGCCGTTGTCCCCGCGAGAATGCTTGGTTGGACCTACCGGTCACGACGTTCGCTCGAGGGGCGTGCTCTTGCGATGGTAGTCAGTGTGTGGGCATCCATCTCGAACGCCCAGTGCCCCGCCGATCCCGTAGCTGCTCAGCTCAAGCAGCAGGGCGACGGCGCCATTGACGCCGGCGAGTATGCGACTGCGTTCGGGGCGTATGCAAAGTCGCTCGGCATCGAGTCCTGCCCAGCGGTCTACTATAATCGAGGGCGTGCGCTGCAGGGGTTGGGACGCAATGCGGAGGCATTGGACGATTTCGAGCAATTCCGTGAGTCCGCACCGACCGAAGTGATAGCAAACGTCCCACGTCTCGATGAGATGATGCGTTTCGTGCGAGAACAGGTTGCCGAGATCGCCGTTGATTGTGACGTTCGTTCAGCCTCCCTGCGCGTTGATCAACTGGTATTCGAGCTACCGCTGAAGAGACCCTTGCGCCTGGATCCTGGGACCGTAGAAGTTCAAGTCACGGCAGCAAACTATGAGCCGTTCCGTACCCGAATCACTCTAAGAGCGGGCGAGCATCGCGAGTTGACGCCCAGACTCGTGCCACGCGACTCGACCGGGACTCTTGTCGTCAATTCCCCGACGCTTGGCGCCATAGCAACAGTCGATGGCAAGACCGTCGGGATGGTTCCGGTCGAACTCCGCCTCGAACCGGGCACGCACACCGTCGCCTTGAGACGCGCGGACTTCGAACCGGCCTCGACCCGAGTCGAAATACGGACCTCGGAACGTCGGTCCGTCCATCTCGCACTCGAAGAGTCCACGGCCTGGTACGGTCGTTGGTGGTTCTGGACGGGCGTCAGCGTGGTTGCGGTGACAGGGGTCGCGCTGAGTGTTGCTCTACTCACCGAACAACCGCCGGGCAGCGGTGATATCCCGCCTGGTCGGATCAAGATGCCTCTCGTCGTCTGGTGAACCTCGAAACAGTTCCCGCTCCGCACCTTCTACCTCTACGCTGTTTGACTAGTTGCTGACACGATCCACTCCATGCGGCACTTTCCGGTTCCAGAAGCTTGGCTGATCTCGCTCGCGGTTGCGTCCCCCTTGACGAGTTGCCGCGAGGCGACCGAGGTAACGGTCGAGATCACCACGGACATCAACTGCGCCGATCGTCCGAAGACGGGGGTGTCGCTCGGACCTCCCAGCCAGATCGAGTCGCGGCCTTTGGCTACCGCCACGGAACAGTGCGACGCATCGACTGGTCGAATCGGCTCGATTGTTTTGATTCCGGACAAGGACAAGGGAGAAGAGTTTGGGCTTCGCGTGGTCGCGGGGATGACGATGTCCGCCGAGGAGTGCATCCAGCGAGGCTATGTCGGCGGCTGCGTGGTGTCGCGCCGGGTGCTGAGCTTCGTGCCGCACGACCACCTGCGATTGCCGATCCGCCTGGAAGCTTCGTGTATCGACGTGCCCTGCAATGCGACGCAGACTTGCCGCGGGGGGAGCTGCGTATCGGCGGTAATTGCCGATCCAAGCGCGTGCACCAGCGGCTCGGGTTGCGACGTAATCCCGAATTTCTCTGGCGGTGGAGCCGCTGGGGCGACGACAGCGAAAGCGACAACGAGCAGCGTCGGCGGTGCGCCTCTCGCGGGCGGGGCGACTAACTATCTCGCTGGAGGTGCTCCTACGCAAACCCACGTGACCACGGGTGGAACGTTGGCAACCGATGGAACCCTGGCAACGGGCGGTGCATCCGGCGCGAACGGCCTCGGAGGTGCCGAAGGAACCGGGGCCAGCGCGGGAGCGTTCGGAGCCGGCGGAGCATCCTCCTTCGGTGGCGCGTCGGCAAGCGGGGGAGTTCCGGGAGTTGGCGGAGCGCCCAGTAGCGGCGGCGTACCCATATTCGCTGGGGCATCGTCACGCGGAGGAACGTCCGCAGGCGCTGGAGCACCCGCAGCCGGCGGCTCATCCTCGGGCAGTGGAGGATCCACTGCGGTCTCTCCACTCTGCAGCATGACGGCTGGAGGTTCCCCCACCATCAAGGGCGGCACCTGCACGCCGAATGACACGCAACTATGCTATTGGACATGCGGACCGATCGAGACAGGGAGCAAGACGGAAACGTGCACCGCTGGGATCTATGTCGAAGGCGACTGCATGTTCCCAGCGGACGTGGATTACAGCTGTTTCCGAGTGCCCGCGTCGGACTCGGCGGGCTGCCCGACGAGCGAACCGCAATCGGGACAACCGTGTAGCGTGTCGACGTGCTCGCTGCCGTGTAGCGGCACGGCCTGCGCGATCTGTGGGGTTGCAACGGGCTATCGTGACTCCATCGGGACGCACAAGGATGGCTATTGCGTCTGCCTTGCGGGCTCGACTGGCAATCGCTGGTCGTGCGCCAGCAAGACGGCTTGGCCGTGCCCATCCGGGCAAGGTTGCTGATCGTGTGAGAGGTCCCGGCTGGCTCAGTCCCTGACGAGTGCAAAATCATCCACCGTCACGGTTTGGCCCGAACTCGTCACTTCTACCTCACACTTTTTGAGCACGCCGCCACCTTGCGAATAGATTGGTGTACCCGAGGTGTCCTTCCAGAACACGTCGTTGCGGATCAATGCCACACCGCTCGCAGCCGTTGTGCCGCCACTCGCAACTCCACCCGTTGCCGAGCTGCCGCTCGCGGTGGCTCCGCCTGCTGGGGTGGCCTTGCTGCCTCCACTGCCCGTCGAACCTCCGGAGGGCTTCGTGCGCGCCGAACTCGCACTGCCGCCGCTCGTCCAGGTGCCGCCCTTCGAGGAGCCTCCTGGCGAGAAAGTGTTGCCGCTTGTTGCGTTCGAACCGTCGGAAGAGGACGTACCGCCCGCTGCGGAGGGCTCGCCTTTTGATGCACTGCCGCCGCTGCGCGAGCTCATCGTCGCATCGAATCCGCCGGTGTTCACACCAACGGTTGCGTCCGTAGCCCCAGCTTGACTGGAACCTCCAACGCCGCGCCCCGTCGTGCCTCCAGTCAGGCTCGCGAAGGATCCACCGCTGCTCGGAGTGGTAGCGCCCGCACCGCTAGCCTCGCTCGATTTGGTCACTTCCGCTACAAGCAGCAAGGGTCAACAAGCTCACCATCAAGACACCGCAACCAAGTCGCTTCTGCATCGCACAGACCTCAAAAGGATAGTGCGCCTGCCTAGCTCCGCTCGGTCACCCAGGCGACGAATTCCTCGGTCGTGCACGGCGAGCAATCTGTCTTCCCAGCATTTATTTGGTCATGGCGGCGCGGAGGGCACACCTTACGAGAATCCGTCGCTTCCTCGACAGAACGGCTGCGAGCATCGAACAACGCGTTGCATTGGCACCCCTTCAATCAAGCCGTCCAGCCGCTTTC
>JBLNFG010000528.1:0-5372 GCA_050263495.1 Myxococcales bacterium
TCTGCTGGCGCCCATCGCAGCGGACTCACCCGGTGAGGTGGGCAGCGCGTCGCCCTGCCCCATTGCTCGCTCCGGCCAGTCATCTCCAACCAACGTCCCGGAGCATCGCTCCACTAAACGAAACAGCCCAAGCTTGCGCGCTGTGGGTAGGCCGGGCTGTTCCGCTAACGAAGCAGCCAAAGACACTGCAAGCGCCCCTTCTTGTCTGGCGCACGCGACCACCGCGCGTTGGCGAACGGCCTCTGCCCGGAGCTCGGGCACCGGGATCCGCTTCGATAACGCTCGATCCAAGTGCTCCGCCGCGATCGACTCACGGCCACGCTGCCAGAAGTTTCGCCCGAGCAGGTAATCCGCTGTGCCATCGTCCGGGGCGTCATTCGACCATCGCACGAGTTCCTCGACCGCGACGTCCCATGCCAACTCACCGTTCGTGCCGACGAGCAGCGCAGCGATCGCTCGCGTTTCGGCTTTACCCCTCGCCGAAAGCTTGAGCAGCAGACTGCGACGCCAATCGGTGTCGAATACCTGCGGCTCAATCTCCGCGTAGAGACTGCGGGCTTGTCCGAGCTCACCACGGGAAAATGCGAGATCGCCAATACGTTCGAGGGCCCTAATTTGGATCGTGCGCGGCTGTGTCGGATCCTGCGCGATGGTGCGGTAAATCCGCTCCACTTCGTCTCCGCTGGCCCGAGACGGTTCTCGACGCTCAGCGCAACTCCCGAGGCCGAAACGCGCCCGAACTTCCGTTGGGTCTAGAGCTCGGACGGCGCTGTAGTCGGCGCAAGCCGCTTCGGCGTCTCCTGCCGCCAAGAGGGTGTCAGCTTCGGCGAGAGTGCGATCCACCGCGTGTGGACAGCGACGTTGATAAACCCCTGCGCGCTGAAACTTGGCGACGGCCGCATCTCGCGCCATCGGAGGCAACGTAACCGCGGCAAGCGAAGCGCGAAACCGTCGTTCTAGCTCGAACCACTTCACGCCCGTAATCGACTCGATTGACTCGCCGCGATACCAGGCTCGGAGAGCTGCCTTGCCGTGGTTCTGTGCAATCCACTCGACGAAGGCCCCTGCAACGGTGTACGCGAGAGGGCCGGAGTGCTGGAGAAAACGGATTGAAAACAGGCTTTCGATCGTCGGCAGCCTGCCAATAGTCGCGAGTGCAGCACTCCACTCGCGCGCGCTTAGATCGCCGTCCTCATCGGGCGCAAGCGCCACCGCCACGCCCTCGATCAACCCGGGATCAGGGATCCATCCCCCGAAGCTCCCAGCGATCTTGAACGGCCCGCGCGCTGACTGACCAGCGATGACGTGGGCCAGTTCGTGCCCCACCACGTCATCGGGGTACACCGCGCGATTGAGGTAGATCTCATGCCTCCATGGTTTCGCGATCTGCGTGTGTGCCGCGCCCATCAAGCGTTCTTTTTGCTCGGAACTCTCGAATACGAATGCTGTGACGTGCTCGATCCTGGCCGTACCTAGTCTGCGCTCGAGTCGATTCAACCAGGCATCGCAGTCGCGTGCGAGCCGTTGCATCCCGATCTGCTTCTCGCTTGGAGCATGGACCACTTCGCAACGCCCAGCGACAGTGATGCGCGAAAGTGAATGCCGTATCCAAGCCGTGGAAGAGCGGTGCCCGAGGTACTCGCCAGAGGACGTGATCGCGACGGACAAACCAAAACCAAACAGGCCAATTGCCGCGATTGGACGTTCGATGCGCCGCCAAAGCTCAAGCATCTCTGTCGCCCGCGAGCTCAAGCGCAGTCCGCGAGTGCGGTCCAGTTGGCGTAGGACGGCCCAAACGAACAACCACGATCCGAGCGTACCAGCACGATAGCTCAGCAAACGTGAGGTCGGATCGAAACCGGTATCGTAAGGCGAGCCCGCAAAAAAACCCACGAACGGATCGAACGCGAATACGACCGGCGAGCCATAGAAGCGCAGCACACCGATCGCAATGGTGCCGATCGGCCCAAGCAACGCCAGGGTTACGCGGAGCGCGTGCTGCCGCGTGGGGCTGCCAATGGTCTTGCCACTGAGAATCCCAGCGAGGCACCCCCAGCACCCCGCATTTAGAATGCCCATTGCCGGTCCGAGCAGCAGCAGCGCCAAGTCCGCGCTCTTCGCACACCAACCGGTCACCGTCGCGCGCGCACTCAAAACGACCAGCAGCACGCATGCGTGCGCCGCGGAGCGAACGAAGCACGCCCACAGACGGGACTCGGTATCGCTGCTGCTGCGCGCCGCTAGCCCCGAGGCGCTGATCGCCGCGATCGAGGGGAGAATCAGGCCAAAGAAGAGTGCGCTCTCATAGCTCGGGCGAGAGAAAACCGGCACGGCACTGAACGCAACCGTGACGGCGATGATCAGCCAGGTGCTGGCGGAGACAGGGACTGAGCGCAAACGCCGTCGAAACTCGACGCCATGAGCCCGAATTTGCCCTATCCAGCGCCCGAACTCTCGCATGGACTCAACACGCCGCCTTATGGGCTTGGCGACTCCACCGCAGACGGAGCGGAGTCTATACCGTGTTCGTCCTCGTCGACGGGCGAATTCGGATCGAGCGCCAATTCCAAGACCTCGGAGACGTTACGAACCGCCCTAACATTGATCTCGGCCAGCACCTCTTTCGGAATGTCCTCGAGATCACGTTCGTTCTGCGCCGGAATAACCACGGTGGTCAGATGCGCCCGATGAGCAGCAAGCAACATGTCCTTGATCCCGGTGACGCCAAGGACTGTGCCCCTGAGCGTCAATTCCCCCACGAACGCCGTGTTCGGCCGCGTGTTGCAGCGCAGCAGTAGTGAAGCCACTGCGACGTAGATCGCGAGCCCTGTCGCAGCAGAATCTTCGGCTGCACGTGCGCGCGGGATGTGCACGTGCAAATCGTTCTTGTCGAGCCAATCCGGTTTGAGCCCCAGCCGTTCGGCTTTGGACCGAACGAAGGTCACCGCGGTTTCGGCGGCCTCACGGAGCACGTTGCCCAAGCTGCCGGTGAGCCGCATCTCGCCGTGACCTGGCATGAGCGTAGCCTCGATGAACTGCAGGTCGCCGCCTGAAGACGAAACACCGAGACTCGTAGCGACGCCAGGCATCATCTTGCGTTCCGCGAGCTCGGGCAGGTACTTGTCCGGGCCCAAGAACTCGCGAACGACGTGATGGTCAACAACGACGTTCTCCACGGACTGCCCATCCGCAAGGCGCACGGTAATGGCGCGACAAACTGCAGCGATCTCCCGTTCCAGCCCGCGCACCCCAGCTTCGCGAGTGTGGTAGTCGATGATGTGTTCTAGGCCATCCCTATCGAAGCGCAATCGATCCTCGGAGAGGCCGTGTTCGCGCAATTGCTTAGGCACGAGGAATTGACGAGCGATTCCAAGCTTTTCGTTGCGCGTGTAGCCGGGCACCTCGATGATCTCGAGTCGATCGCGTAGTGCCTCCGGTATGCCGCCCCAGTAGTTGGCAGTCGCTAGGAAGAGGACCTGTGACAGGTCAAAAGGTAAATCGATGTAGTGATCCGTGAACGTAGTGTTCTGCTCGGGATCCAACACCTCGAGCAATGCCGCCGCTGGGTCGCCGCGCATATCGGCGCCCATTTTGTCGACCTCATCCAGGACTAGCACGGGGTTTTTGGTGCCGACCTTCTTCAAAGCCTGAATGATGCGACCCGGCAACGCGCCCACGTAAGTTCGACGATGGCCCCTGATTTCAGCCTCGTCGCGCACCCCACCGAGCGCGATTCTGCCGTACTTGCGGCCCATCGAGCGCGCAATACTGCGGCCGAGTGAGGTCTTACCGACACCTGGAGGTCCGATGAAGAGCAGAATTGGGCCCTTCTTGTCTTTGCGGAGTTGACGCACCGCCGAGAACTCGACGATGCGCTTCTTGACTCGTTCGAGCCCGAAGTGATCCTCTTCCAAGCAACGACGCACCTCAGTGACATCAACGCGCTCGGGCGTCACCCGCGACCAAGGCAGATCCACGAGCCACTCGACGTAGTTGCGCCCCACCTGGTACTCGGCGGATTGTGGGGGCATTCCAGCCAGTCGTCGCAGTTGCTTGCGCGCTGCACGTTCAGCCTCTTCAGGCATCTCGGCCCGCTCGATGCGGTCGCGCAGCGCCTCAAGCTCTTCGTCTTCGGAGGACTCGCCGAGCTCATCGCGGACGCTGCGGAGTTGCTGGCGCAGCACCAAGTCGCGCTGATTCTTGCCCAGCTCCTCAAGGGCGATCGACTTCTTCGCTTTTAGGATGCGCAGCTGGCGCTCGACCAGGCCGATCACCGTTTCGATGCGCTCACCCAAGGCCGCGGTCTCGAGCACTTGCTGACGAGTTGCAATACTCGCGTGCTCCTCCGGCAGGTTGGACGCGATAAGGTCAGCTAGGGCGCCTGGATCACGAACGTTGTCGAGAATCGTCGCGGTTTCGCGGGGTAAGTCTGGAAGTAGACTCAACACCTCACGCGCCATACTCCTGAGCCTCTCGCCCGCCGCAATTAGGGAAGCATCCGGTCTACCAATGTCCCCAAGGCGCTCGGCTTCTGCACGCATGTACGGTTCGAGCCCAGCCGGCGACACGACGCGAAACCTCGCGATGCCGTTCAGCACAACGCTGTAGTTGGCCGTACCAAGTCGAATCACTTTGACGATGCGAGCCAGCGTCCCAAGCGTGTACAGATCATCGAAAGTGGGTTCGATAGTCTCAGGGTTGCGCTGGGTCAACACGCCCACTACCGCATCTCCCTGGTCCATCAGTTCTTCGACGAGCCGGACGCTGCGCGGTCGACCGACGTTGACCGGCACCACGGACATCGGAAAAAGTACTGAGTTTCGCAGTGCCATGATGGGCACCACCTGCATGTGAGCTAGCGGTCTTTCCGACGTCATCGAGCCTCTGGTAGGGTTCTACGACGAGTGCGGTAATTCAGCAATGACTCAACTGCGGCCCCGAGGCTGCCAGCCGGAATCGAACGCGCCTGGGCCCCGTGGCAGAAGGTCGGGGCGCACTAGCGCCGCTTGCCAGAAGATGTGCCGGAAGTTGACGACGACATCGGCGAGCCGCAGTAGGGGCCCGCGTAGCGGGCCAGGGGTTTGGGGTGATACCCCAAGAAAACGAGGAGGGCCGCGGCGGCGGAGCCACCCCGCGAAGCGGCGCCAATAGTCCGGCAGGACTATTGGCGAGCGGCACCAGGACGCTGTGTGTCTCTCACGCTCGATTGGTGTCTTTGCCCCCAAAGAACTGGGCGGCGTTCTGTGGAGCAGAAGAACTCTTGGTTGGGATGACGTACGTCGGGAGTTTGCGGCAGCCGATCGAACTCACCCGCAGTCGCTGGCGTGGACCGGTTGACGACCGAAGTGCTAATAAGAGGCACAAGCTTACCG
>JBLNFG010000529.1:0-4487 GCA_050263495.1 Myxococcales bacterium
TGTGGGCTTGCTGTTTGCCACCGCAAAAGAGACGCTCGGGGATCGCTTGCTCGCCTTCAAGGCGGGCGCTGACGACTACCTCGTCAAACCTTTCGATAGCCAAGAACTACTGGCCCGCGTATCGGCGGTTGCTCGACGCTCCGCCCGAGGAATTCCTTTGTCACGGCCAGTCCCCAAGCCAGAAGTCGCTATCTGCGGCGAAAGATCTGGCACCGACGAAACCTGCCTGAGGTGTGAGTCGATCCTCGTCGACATGGCCACGCTTCGGGTCACGGTTGCGCACGATGAGGTGGAACTCTCGCTCCGGCAGCTCCTCATCCTGATTTACCTCATGCGTCGGCAGGGCCAACTGGTCCCAGAGTCCGAGCTCCGAGAACAGGTTCTACGCAGCTCTTCGCTCACGCAGACTTCCACGCTACGGAATCACATCCACCAGTTGCGACAACGGCTGGGCGCTGCCGGCGCCCTGCTCTACTCCGTTCACGGGCGTGGATACGGAATCGGAGTGCAAGAAGCCCAGCTCCTCGAGACCGCCGACAATGAGTGCGCGCAGAGCCATAAGCGACTGATTATTCGCGATCATTGGCGCGCTGAGGCGACACAGGACAAAGACGTAGTCAACGCCGTGGATCACCTTAGCGCCGCTCGGTAGACAAGCATCACTGAGCGCTCACTGAACATTCGGCGGTTGATCATGGCAGATCGGGAGATGAACACGAAAGGTGGTCCCATGGTTGACCATGCTCTCGACCGAGATATCACCGCCGATGTTCGCGACCAGTTGATGTGAGATCGCGAGGCCAAGACCCATGCCTCGCCCTGGTTCTTTGGTCGTAAAGAAGGGAGTAAAAATCCGCGACTTCACATCCTGTGGCATTCCTGGACCGTCATCCTTGACTTCCAAGACTACCCACTGCTTATCGCAATGGGTTCGTAGCCAAACGTGCCCCCCGCTCGGCACCGCTTCTATCGCGTTCTGCAGCAAGTTTCTAATCACCTGCTCCAATTCGCCAGGAATACCACGGACCCTTATCCCTTCCGTGCCCAGCTCGGAAACGATTTGAACATCCCGCCCATCCGGTGTCATTACCAGGCGAGATACCTCCCGCACGAGTTCGTCGAGCGACAACGCCGTGAAGTCGCGCGGCGAACCGGCACGGGCATAACCTCGGACCAGAGTCACCACTGCTTGAATTCGTTTGATCCCCGTCAGTGCGACCGAAATCATGCGCACCGTGCGTTCACGCGCCGATAGAACGTTAGCCCGCAATTCGTCGATAGAAATCCCCGGTTGATTTGCAGCGGCATGAAGTTCGTCGAGCTTCTGCTGGATCACGTGCACAGCATTGGATAGATACGACAAAGGATTGTGAATCTCATGCGCAATTCCAGCGCTGATCACTTCTAGACTCTTGACCTGCTCGCGCACGACCACCCCAACCTGACGCACGCGATTGCGGAGCAACTGATTGACTGCAGAGCGCAACTCTTGGGCACTAAAGGGCTTACACAAATAGATATCCGCACCCGCATTGCGGGCAGCAGTACGATTGGATTCAAGGTTGTTCGCCGATAGCATGATCACGGGAATGTCCGCTGTTGCAGCATCGGCTTTTAGTTCTCTGAGCAATGTTACGCCATCCATTTTTGGCATCATACAATCCGTAATGATGACGTCAGGGTGTTCCGAACGGGCGACTTCAAGTCCGCGTTCACCGTCAGTGGCGAGTACCAACGAGTGACAGTCGCCAAGCTGCATCGACAAATGGCGTTGAACTTCCACATTGTCTTCAACCACGAGGACACGGGACGCAGCATACCCGGGCTTGCTGTTCAGCGGCGCGGGGGCGCTCTCCGTCGCGTCACTGAGGCTAATGAAACGGTAACATCTTCGTTCCGCCAGATGGCAGCTCCACTCCGTCGGCTTGTCGATGGTATTGCAGTGTGTTGTTTGTGCACTCGACACATTCTGCTCGACCGTTCCAGGGGCGAAGTGGTCGCTGCCGAACCTCAAGTGCACGACGAAATCGCTGCCCTTACCTTCTTCGCTCTCCAGGGTGATATGACCGCCGTGCAATTCGACCAATTCTTTAGCGAGCGCAAGTCCGATACCCGTGCCACCGTAGCGACGAGCTACCTCGTCGTCCGCCTGGCGGAAGCGTTCGAAGACCCAACGTTGTGCCTCCGGGCAGATTCCGCGTCCATTGTCGCGCACCCCAACCTGCAAGTGGTCCCCCGAACCACGCATCCAGACTAGGACCTGCCCCCCTGGCTCAGTGAATTTCAGGGCGTTTGCCAGCAGATTAACGAAGACGCGCTCGATCTTCTCCGCGTCTACGCACACACTCTGGGCGTTTGCGTCAGTCTCGAGATCTAACTTGATGCCCTTTCGCGCGGCTAGTGGTCGCGCGTACTCCACAATCTCTCGAAGAAGCGGCGCAAGCAACGTCTCCTTGACGCTTAGCCGCAAGAAGTGTTCTTCGAGCCGTCCGAGATCCAACAGATCCGTGATGAGCCGTAGCAGCCGCTGTGCATTGGCACGAATTACCTGTAGCTCCTCTGACGGCGAATCCGGGTCGACGCGTGTTTGCCCTACCAAGCCGTCTAGAGTTGCCAGGATCAGTGTCAGCGGTGTCCGCAGCTCGTGCGCAGCGTTATTGAAGAACCTCGTCTTAAGCTGATCGAGCGCCTTCAGATCCGTACAGGCGGCTTCGAGCGATGCCTTCATGATAACTAGGTCGGTGTTGGCTTGGTATTCGCGCCGGAGTTGCTGCAAGTTGAAGCGTTGGGCAACGAACACGACAATGCTCGTCGCCGCCAGAAAGAAGTTGCTAGCTAGGAAAGTGTCGAGATTCTGTCTTTGCACGAGATATTGGCGCAGCCCAGGCAGAAAGTAGGCAAGGAAGATCAAGCTGCAGCACAGACCACTTTCTCCAAGGGTCCAGCGGAACACCACGCCCGCCGCCAAGATTACCAGCATGAGCCCCGCGTAGTATGGCGAACGATAACCGTCGTCCAAGTAGATCATGATGCTGATGGCTTCACCAACGAGGGTGAAAAGTGCAACGGACAAGGAGGACGACCATCGAGTGCCGAACTGCGTGTAGGTAATGGCGAAGCAGAGCAGCGCGAAGGCCGTGGCCATGGCTCGCAATCCGAGGACGAATGCCAGGTGCTCAGGGATCACGAAGCAATCTAGCACCCCAAATAACGGCACCAGCGTTGCACACAGCACGGCCCCCACGCGAAGCCCGGAACAATTCAACTGGCGCCGTCGCTCTTCGAATTCGGCCGCGCCGGAAAAACTTGGACGATGGGACATCACGGTTTCCGAATGACCAGCATGTACGTGTATCCAGACGCGTCTATGGCGACCTCGCGCTCACAATCGTCGGCGATTAGACCAGCTATGGCGAGCATTTCTTCTTTCGAACGGTAGATGAGCGGCCAGTCCATCCAGTAATCTAGGCTCCAAGACACCCCTTTGGTTCGTCTCACATTTCCGATGACCAACTGCCCGCCGGGACGCAACCGCTGATACAGCCAGTGAGCCAAGCGTTGAGCCAGTCGGGAGCCAAGGTAATCGAACACACCGGCAGAGTAGATCAGATCCTGTGGCGGAACTGCGTCGACGAATTCCCTACGCAGAAGCAATTGCCGAAGGCCGAGGTGAAGATATTGGATGGAGGACAGAACGTGTGGGGGAACTCCGTCGACAGATAGCGCATGATCAACATGCTCTAGGCACCTGCGGTCTTGGTCGATAAGGGTAATAGTGACATGGCTTGGCTCGCTGCTTAGCAATAGCTCTCGTATCTCCTGTGCCGGTCCACAGCCGAGCGACAGGATTCTGGGCATGTCCGGGCGTTCGCGATCTGTAAGCACTGCGTGTCTGATCCGCGACAACAGGAACTCCTTGCGTTGTCGAACGGCGTGAGCGAGCGGCTCTTCCCGCACCACTACCTGGTGGATCAGCTTCGCGTACAACGAATCACCCCTGGCTTTTTCGCTGTAGAGATAGGACATCAGCATGAAGTCACCAGGATACCCGAGTGGCTTCTTATAGCAGTGGTAGGCGGCGGGGGCACAAAGCACCGCAGGGTGGATCAGGGCCTTGGTGTAATTCTGGTAACTTTCGCGCAGCCCTTTTGGAATGTCGGAACTCTGTTGGTTCAAGGCGCGCCGTAGCCCGGAAAACTGGTCACGAAAGCCCGTTTCCGCGGCGAGCAGAACCTCTTGGCCTGCCCGCGCTCTAGCGCTGCTCGTCGTTGCACGAGAGAGATCGGCTTCTTGCGCATCGAGAAGCGACCGATACGAATTCATTAGAAACACCGCATCCGCCAGGGTTCGACGGTACTCATCACCAATTTGAGCCTGACACACCTCTGAAACGCCATCGGCCTTGGAGCGCACGGTCGTGCGAGCCTTCGCACTCAGGAGTCGATCGGGGTCCAAGATGCCATCCAACAGTGCGACCCCAACCAGAC
>JBLNFG010000530.1:0-2969 GCA_050263495.1 Myxococcales bacterium
TTCTTGGCAGCGAAGATGACGGGAAAGACCGTCCGGTGCTCGGCGAACTTCTGCGGCACCAGCTCGAGCGTCGATTGATCGATGGCCGCCTTCGACAGTTTCTCCGTCGAGACGAAGCGTGTCTTGTGAAGACTGGCAATGAACTTGAGTAGGCGGGCTTCGTCGAGAGCGTTGGCCTCGAGCAAGGCTTCTTCGATCCGCTCCCCCAGACTGTGCGCCACGTTCAGTGCGGCCTCGCGCTGCTCGGCCTTGATGAGACCGGCTTCGACCAGCTTGTCGAGCAGACGAGGGTTTCCAGTCGGATGCATCCGGAACGAACGATTGTCACCGGCAATGCCCCCGGCGAGCAATTGGCCGATGCAAATAGATACGACACCATGGCCGACCAGCCGCTCCCTTGTCGCCGGCGGGCAGGGCCGTGGCCGCGCCGGGCAGGCAAAAAAAACTTACCGAGCCTAGCCCGCCCCAAAACCCCGCCCGGCACATCCAGTCCCAGAAACCACAAAATGCTGCGGTCAGCCCGAAACCGAGTGGTTCGGGCCCCGAAGGCAAAGCCCTGCTTTCTTGGGCGGTTCAAAAAAAGCGCACAGCTACCGGCGGGCCATCCATGGAGACACCTTGACGGCCGCGCAGGGAGAGGCTAGTAAACCGCCCCTTCCGGCTGGCCCGGAACCGGGCTGTGAGGTTCATGATGCGCACGTTCGTTGCAAAGCCAGAGTCCGCGCAAGCCACGCGTAAGTGGTGGGTTATCGATGCCAACAATCAACCTCTTGGTCGCCTCGCGAGCCAAGTCGCTGTGTTGTTGCGCGGCAAGCATAAGACAACATTTACACCACACGTAGACACCGGCGATTTCGTCATCGTCATCAACGCGAGCAAGGTGCGCCTCACAGGCAGGAAGCCCAGCGCGAAGAAGTACTATCGCCATAGCGGCTATCCAGGTGGCATCTCGATGATCTCCTTCGAGGATGTCATCGGTAAGCACCCCGAATTGCCCATTCAAAAGGCAGTCAAGGGTATGCTCCCGAAGAACGTCCTCGGGCGGCAGCTCATCACCAAGCTCAAGATTTACGGGACAGACAATCACCCGCACAAGGCGCAGCAACCTGAACAGTTCGCGCTCTGAACCCTCTCTAGGGAAGCGACACGATGACTGAATCGACCTCGACCTACGCGACCGGCAAGCGCAAGACTGCAGTGGCAAGAGTGTTCCTCGCGCCTGGCAGCGGCAACATCACCGTCAATTCGAAGCCTGCAGACGAATACTTCGAGCGAGAGACTTCGCGCATGGTTATGCGCCAATCGCTCGAGCTCGTCGAAGTAACGGACAAGTACGACATCCGCGCGACTGTCGTCGGTGGGGGCAAAAGCGCCCAAGCCGAAGCAGTTCGACACGGCATCGCTCGTGCGTTGTCCGGCATCGATCTGGAGCTCCGACGCGCCCTAAAGCGCGCTGGCTTCATCACACGCGATGCACGCCAGAAGGAACGCAAGAAGCCGGGGCAACCCGCAGCTCGTAAGCGCTTCCAGTTCTCGAAGCGTTAAGCTCCGGTACGTAAGCACTGAAGCCGCCCGGTCCGCGATATACATTAGGGGTGATCGCGGCCGGGTGCGTACCGAGACACGAGTCCGCATCGGCTGTTGCCGCAGTGGAAAGCCGTGGTATGCGTTAGTGTTTCGCACTTGAGACAACTGAGGCGTACGTGTCCAATTCCTATGCGTTCCGATTGCGCAGCGACTTTGAGCCCAGAGGCGATCAGCCGGCGGCGATAGAGAAGTTGTGCAGAAGTGTTGACGCGGGAGTTCCCCACCAGACGCTGCTTGGGATCACGGGCAGCGGCAAGACGTTTACGGTTGCTAACGTCATTCAGCACGTTCAGCGCCCGACGTTGATCATCGCCCCGAACAAGACGCTCGCTGCACAGCTATACGGCGAGATGCGTGATCTATTTCCGGATAACGCTGTCGCCTATTTCGTCAGTTACTACGACTACTACCAGCCAGAAGCGTATATCCCGAATACCGATACCTTCATTGAGAAGGATGCGATCATCAATGATCAGATCGATCGCATGCGCCACGCGGCAACGCAGGCGCTCTTGTCGCGAAACGACGTCATTATCGTTGCGAGCGTTAGTTGTATCTACGGTATTGGCTCGGCGGAAACCTACAAGGGGTTACTGATCGAGATTACCAAAGGTGAAGAATTCGCTCGCGACGTCTTGCTGCGACAATTGGTCGACATCCAGTATGAACGCAACGACATCGACTTTCATCGCGGCACGTTCCGTGTGCGTGGTGATGTGGTGGAAATATTCCCCGTATACGAGGAGTCGACGGCGATACGCGTCGAGTTCTTTGGTGACGAGGTCGATGCGATTCACGAAGTCGATCCGCTTCGGGGCAGGATTCTGCGTTCGTTGGACAAGTGCGCAATCTTCCCTGGTTCTCACTACGTTACCCCGCGCCAGCAGCTAAATCGCGCCATTGACGGGATCCGAGAAGAGCTACGCGACCGCCTGGCCTTCTACGACGGCGAAGGGCGCTTTCTCGAGAAGCAACGCCTGGCCCAGCGTACCTCGTACGATCTAGAGATGCTCGAGCAAATGGGGTTCGTGCAGGGAATCGAGAACTACTCGCGCCACCTTGCCGGGCGTCAAACTGGGGATCCCCCACCGACGCTCATTTACTACTTCCCGGACGACTTTCTGCTCATCATTGATGAGTCCCACCAGACCGTCCCTCAGCTCAACAGCATGTATCGGGGCGATCGTTCGCGTAAAGAGACCCTGGTCGATTTCGGGTTCCGGTTGCCGAGCGCGCTCGATAACCGACCGTTGCGCTTCGAAGAGTTCGAGCGCTACATGAAACGCGTGATCTTCGTCTCCGCGACGCCCGGAGACTACGAGGTCAACAAGAGCGGGACACATCTAATTGAACAATTGATCCGCCCGACTGGGTTGATTGAC
>JBLNFG010000531.1:0-6628 GCA_050263495.1 Myxococcales bacterium
AGCGAGCCGTTCGACGTTAGTGCGACGCGGCAACCTCCAGATTCGAGCGCACCACCCTAGGGGATTACACGGTGGTCGACGGACCCTTTCCCCAATACGAGCAATAGGGGGGCGCCGCAAAACATCTCGCGGTGTAGTACCTACGAAACCTGATCGAGGGAGCGCAGCGCCAGCATGAGCACAGCACCCACGAAATCGTGTGATAGCTTCGCCTCGCACGCCTCGGGGATCGCCCGAGTCGATGCCGAAGATCTATCTCGCGAAGAGCTGCTCATGGCATTCGAGGAAGCGCGACGACAAATCCAACAGTTGCGATGCGTTGAGGCCGAGCATCAAAAGGCACGCGAGCATCTTGAGCTGGCAGCGCATGCCCTGCGCGAACGCGTCAAAGAGATCAATTGTATGTACTCCATCTCGGAGTTTGCCGAGCGCGAAGGGCTTGGGCTCGACGAGATTATCCAGCTGATTGTCGAGTCAATCCCGCCCGCCTGGCAGTATCCAGAGGTGACCTGCAGTCGTGTCACGATTGAGGGAAGAACCTACCAAACCTCGAATTTTTCTGCCGGTTGTGATCGACAAGCCCAAATCATTTCAATTGCCGGAGCCGCGGTGGGCCAAGTAGAGGTGGTCTATCTGCAGCCGTGCCCGCCAAGCTTCGAAGGCCCGTTTCTCCGCGAGGAACGCAGCCTAATCAACGCGATTGCCAGCCGCATTGGTGAGATCTACGAAAAGCGTCGCGCAGACGCTGCAGTAGCTGCAAGTCACGCCAAAAACCGGGCACTGCTTGCCGCTATTCCAGATCTCATCGTGCAGCTCGGTGCCGATGGCACGTTGCTCGATTACCACGTGGGTGACTATACGGAACTGGCTCTCTTGCTCCGCGATCGTCTCGGAGACGACATTCGTGAGATCCTCGGTGATTTGGATCTACGCAGCCGATCCCTCGAGCCTATCGGCTCGAGCCCGGATCAGAATCGTAAGGGCGGTGCTAGCGTCATCGAGCGTCAAATGGTGGTGCATGGCAAGGCGCACGACTTCGAGATCCGGCTGGTGCGAGCGACGGAAACCACCTTGATTGGGATCTTGCGTGATATTACGCAACGTAAGCGTCTCGAGCGCGAGATTCTGGAGATCAGCGGGCGCGAGCAACGTCGCATTGGGCGCGATCTACACGACGGGTTGTGTCAGCACTTGGCGGGAATCGGGCTCTTGGCTCAGGCCTTGGCGCGCAGAATTCCACCGAACTTGACGGACTTGAATCAGGACGCCGCCGAGATTACGCGGCTGATTGATGACGCGATCTCTCTCGCCAAAGGGCTCACTCGAGGGCTCATCCCCGCTCGGCTCGAGTCGGATGGACTCGAATCTGGGTTGGTCGAGTTGGCCGAGCAGGCCAGAAAGCTCTTTGGTGTGACGTGCCGCGTGGAAGGTTGTGAGGCGCGATCGGGAGTGGATCCGAATGTTGCCCTGCACGTCTATCGCATCGCGCAGGAAGCGCTGAACAATGCAATCAAGCACGGCCATGCGTCGGAAATCATCATCTCGTTTACGGCTGACGAACCAACCCACACGCTGAGCGTGCAGGACGACGGGATCGGGTTCGACATGGGAGCCGACCTTGGCAATGGAATGGGCCTCGGGATCATGCGTTATCGCACCCGGATGATTCGTGGGCAGCTAGATGTAGAAAGCGGCCGAAGGCGCGGCACGACTGTGACTTGTCGATTCCCAGCTTTCATCGCAGACTAGCCGAGGCATGTCCGACTCTGTGTCAACCGAGGCAGTTCCCCCAGGGCGACGTCGAATTCTCATCATCGACGACCACCCATTGCTCCGCAAGGGGCTGTCGGCGCTCATCAACCAAGAGCCCGATCTCTACGTCGCCGCAGAAGCGCCGGATGGCGAACGCGGCCTTGAGATCTTAGCGGGCAATCAGTTCGACATGGCCACGGTTGACATTTCCTTGCCGGGCTCGGACGGCATTGAGTTGGTGAAAACCATCAAACAACGCCACGGTGATCTCCCGGTACTCGTCGTATCGATGCACGACGAGGTGCTGTTTGCCGAACGTGCGTTGAGGGCTGGAGCTCGCGGCTTCATCATGAAGCAAGAGGCAGCGGACTGCATCTTGCGGGCAATTCGTCGCGTGCTCGAAGGGCAGATCTACGTAAGCGAGCGTATTGCCACGCGTATGCTGAAGAAACTCGTGGGCGGCGATAACGAAGCTAGTGCGTGCTCTCTCGATTGCCTCTCGGATCGCGAACTAACGATCTTTCGCTTGATCGGCAAGGGTTATGGCACGCGCCAAATTGCTGAAGAGCTACACCTAAGCATCAAGACCGTTGAGTCGCACCGCGCGCACATCAAGGAAAAGCTCGAGATCTCTTCGGGGACTGAACTCGTGCGCTGCGCTTGCGTCTGGTCCGCAGCCACTAGCTGACGAGCGCAACGCAGCGAGCGCGAGGCTCACGTCCATCGCGGCTTAGGGCAACGCTTGCTTGGCGCAGCCGCAAGAGACGCGGAAACTCGCTGTCAAAGCTGTCACGACCCGCAAGAGGCCACGTCGCTAGCCCAGAATCGCCGACACTTGCGGTGAAGTCGGCTAGATATTCGGGAATGCTGGGACGAGGCCCTTCGGGTACATGCACCCGTTAGCGAAGGGAATGCCCGTCTGTTTGTGTTGGTCAGTTCGGCGCGGCCACGTCGCGTTTCGAGGAGCGCGTAGATCGTGCAGCGGTATCCCCGCGTCCGCGGTGTGGGGGCGAAGGGGTGGCGTGCGGCCCTCGACGTAAGTCATTGAATCGTCACGGAGCTGTTGCGGGCGTGTCCCCGTTTGTTTGCGGCGGGTTGCTACATGAGTTCACATACAATGATTTACGAAGCAATTCCGAGATACCTGAGCGTGTTGACGCTTCTACCACTGCTCGCCTGCACTCAGAAGGAGAAGGCGCCATCGGCAGAAGCCACGGCGGCACTTGGCTCTGCGCCTGCGAAGCCGGAAAACATCGCCATCAATGGCGCTGGAGCGACGTTCCCGTTCCCGCTCTACTCGAAGTGGATGGCGGCGTATAACCAGCTTCGACCCAACGTCAAAATCAACTACCAGTCGATTGGTTCCGGCGGCGGGATTCGTCAGATTACGGCTGGCACCGTGGACTTTGGTGCGACTGATGCCCCCATGACGGAAGAGGAAGCAAAGAAGGCCCCTCGAAAGATCCTTCATATTCCGACCACGCTGGGAGCCGTGGTGGTGACGTACAACCTAGACGGTGTCAGCCAACCCTTAAAGCTAACACCGGAGGCCCTCGCCAGCATCTACCTGGGCAAGACCAAGAAGTGGAATGCACCGGAGATCGCGAACGAGAACAAGGATCTCAAGCTTCCTGCCAAAGATATCGCGATTGTCTACCGTTCGGACGGTAGCGGCACGACGGCGGTATTCACCGACTACCTGGTTAAAGTCTCGAGTGAGTTCAAGGACAAGGTTGGTCAAGGCAAGAGCGTGAAATGGCCCGCGGGACTCGGCGCCAAGGGTAACGAGGGAGTTACGGGCCAGGTAAAATCGACACCCAATTCGATCGGTTACGTGGAGCTCGTCTATGCGACGCAGAACAAAATGCCCGTGGCTCAGCTGAAGAATGCCGCCGGGAACTATGTGACGCCAAGCATCGCAGCAACCACCGCTGCGGCAGCCGGTGTCGATTTGCCTGCTGAGTTATACGCATCAGTCACCAACGCCACCGGTAAAGATGCGTACCCAATTAGCGCCTATACGTATCTCCTGCTGTTCGAGGATCTCCAGGACCCAACGAAAGGCTCTGCACTTGCCGACTTCGTTTGGTGGGCGATTCACGATGGCCAGCGCGAATGCGAACCGCTCGGGTACGCTCCATTGCCGGCCAAGGTCGTCTCGCAAGTCGAGGCTGCACTTAAAACGCTTCGCGTCGGCGAGAAGAAGGCGCTCACGGTGCAGTGAAGTCGCTGCAAGCCGAGTCGTTATCACGTGAACCGATCCGCGCCTCCCAAAACTGGAACTCGTCCACCGTGCAGTGAGGCAACGAAAATGCACGCGTGGACAAACGAGAACGCACTGATGGTGCCGTAAAGCAATCGAAAGGTGCTTGAGATTTGGTCCAGTCCAACATCGTCCACTTGCCGAACCCCGGCGTAAAGGATCGAATTACCGTGAACCGCGGTCTGGTGCGTCCTGACGTGCTGTTTCGGTCCGCGACCGCGATCTTTGCCGGCCTGATTGTGGTGGTATTGATCGCGATCGCGCTCGTGATGTCGAAGGCCTCCTCGGCGAGCCTCGTTGCGTTTGGCTGGCGATTCATTACGAGCATCGAATGGGACCCGGTGCGCGAGCAGTTCGGAGCATTGCCGTTTATCTACGGCACCATCGTCTCTTCGTTGCTGGCGCTGGCACTTTCAGTTCCTGTCTCGTTCGGTGTCGCGATGTACTTGTCTGAGTGGGCGCCTCCGTGGCTCCGGAGCCCGCTTGGATTTCTGGTTGAACTGCTGGCAGCGGTGCCGAGCGTCATTTACGGGTTGTGGGGGATCTTTGCGCTCGCCCCCTTCTTGCGCAATGTCGTCGAACCGCTACTCGGAAAGCTCTTCGGTTTCCTCCCATTGTTTCAAGGTCCTCACCAAGGTTTTGGAATGCTCGCTGGCGGCATGATTTTGGCCATCATGATTACTCCCACGATCGCTTCCGTGAGCCGCGAGGTGATGCGAGCGGTTCCGACAGTACAGCGCGAGGGTGCCATTGCCTTGGGCGCGACCAAGTGGGAAGCCGTGCGCGTGGCGGTTCTTCCCTTTGCGCGTTCGGGACTGCTCGGCGCGGTCATCCTGGGACTCGGGCGCGCTCTGGGTGAGACGATGGCGATTACGATGGTGATCGGCAATCGCGCGGAGATTAGCGCGTCTCTCTTTGCCCCTGGGTACACCATGGCCAGTGTCATTGCCAATGAGTTCACTGAGGCAACGGGAGACGTTTACCTAGCCGCGCTCGCGGAGGTGGGCCTGCTGCTGTTCGCGGTCACGCTCGTGCTCAACGTGATTGCTCGCCTATTGGTGTGGCGGGTTGGAGGAGTGGCAACATGAACGAGGACCGCAGCTACATCATCCGCCGCGTCGTCGATCGTCTGGTCCGAGGCACGAGCGTGGCAGCAGTCTTCGTGGCCGTGATTCCGCTTGGGCTCGTGCTTTGGTACGTAACCGTGCGGGGGATTGGCGGGATCAATCTGGACTTCTTCACGGAGCTGCCCAAACCCGTAGGCGAGAAGGGTGGAGGGATGGGTAATGCCGTGGTCGGCACGCTGGAATTGGTCGGACTCGCGTGCCTGTTTGGCGTTCCCCCCGGCATTCTGGCTGGGATTTATCTTTCCGAGTACGGGGACCGTCGCTTCGGAAAGATCGTGAGGTTTGCGGCCGATGTGATGTCGGGAGTCCCTTCGATCACCGTCGGTATCTTTGTTTACTCGTTGGTGATCCTCCGAACCAAACAATTTTCGGCTTGGGCTGGTGGGCTAGCACTGGCAATTCTGATGCTTCCCACCGTCACGCGCACCACGGAGGAACTCCTGCGTTTGGTTCCTGGGGCACTCCGCGAAGCCGCACTCGGTCTTGGGGTGCCCCGCTACCGCACGACACTTAGCGTTGTGCTGCGCACGGCCCTGCCGGGTATCGCAACGGGCGTCATGCTGGCCATTGCACGCGTGGCAGGCGAAACCGCGCCGCTGTTGTTCACGGCCTTCAACAACCGATTCTGGGCGCACAGCGTCAATGAGCCAACGGCATCCTTGCCCGTTCAGATCTTCACCTATGCCGTTTCACCCTACGAAGACTGGCACCGGCAGGCCTGGGCTGCGGCGCTCGTGCTCGTGTTGCTTGTCTTGGTGCTCAATCTCTCGGCGCGGATCCTCGTTCGACACCGCGTGAGGTCATCATGAGTCTAGAACCAACGCACTCTCTCTTAGGCGAAGACAGTCCCTCGTACACCTACGAACGATCGCTGCCCGCTCCGAAGCGCGAGACGCCACCTCGGATCCGAGTCAAACCGCACTCAGACAAGGGACCCCAGCCATGGGTCGACGGCAGTGTCAAGATGCGCACCGAAGATCTGAAGGCCAGCTTCGGCTCGACCCAAGTCCTGAAGGGGATCAGTCTGTCGATCAACACGCATCAGGTGACGGCCATCATTGGGCCCTCGGGTTGCGGCAAATCCACGTTCATTCGGTGCCTCAATCGAATGCATGAGGTGGTGCCCAAGGCTACGGCCACTGGCCGAATCCTATTGGACGAGATGGACATCTACGCGAAATCGGTCGACCCCGTATTGGTGCGTCGGCGCGTCGGCATGGTGTTCCAGAAGCCCAACCCATTCCCCACCTTGAGCATTCGAGATAACGTGCTCGCGGGACTCCGACTCAACCGAATTCGGAAAGGCGATGCGAACGAGATTGTGGAGCGTCGATTGCGCCAGGTGGCGCTCTGGGACGAGGTCAAGGACCACCTGCATCGTTCGGGAATGAGCCTGTCTGGGGGGCAGCAGCAACGGCTCTGCATTGCTCGATCTCTAGCGTTGGAACCCGAAGTCCTGCTCATGGACGAACCTTGCTCGGCCCTC
>JBLNFG010000532.1:0-5037 GCA_050263495.1 Myxococcales bacterium
ATGTTGCCACAGGGAACCAAACGGGCGTCATACCCTTGTCTCTCGACCTCACCAACACGCGCGAACTCGAGTTCTTTGGCGACAAGGGACTCGCCGTACGCCAGGACGGGATTCTGGTCATCGTTCCCAAAGCACTGTCGGTAGCGGGGTGTGAGCCGTAACTTCGCAGCCCAGCTACGTCGCCGGACATCCCGGAGCTGCGGAGGTGCAACTGCGCGGTGCTGAACACCAGGACATGCAGGACTCTCCGGCGCGGTAGTTCGCTGCGCTTGAAATCATTGGATAAGTCGCGGAGACTGGCGGATCGTTCGGTGGCTGTCCACTGCATCTCTGTGCCTGGCGAGTGCCGCTGATCGACACTGGCCGAGTGTCTCGCCGCAACGTGTACGACCCACGAGTTCGTGAGCTTGTCTGCGCTACTCGTTCTGTCCGAACACTCATCGCATGGCGAATCTCGCATGATACACTCCCAAGGCACAGTCTGGATCTTGCCGTGGATCGAATGCATCCTGCCATTGGCCAGAGATGCTTCCCCTCCCCCTGCAGTTCATTATCGCGATGGTTACCTACGCCATCAACGAGCGGATGGCACGCAGGTTCGACTATCTCTTGGAGGAAGTGCGTGTTCTGCGAGAGGTTTATACCGAGACAACTGGTCGAAAGCGCATCGCATTCACTGACCAGCAGCGGCGCAGACTGGCTGTCAAAGGAAAGGCGTTGACACCCGACGACAGGCACCTGTGTTGCCAGACTGTTCGCCCCAGCACTATCCTGGCCTGGTTTCGCAAGCTCGCCGCCGCCAAGTACGACAGCTCCACGCAACGCAGGAAGCCGGGCAGGCCTCGCAAACCCAAGGCAGTCCGTGAGCTTGTCATCAGGTTAGCGCGAGAGAACCTTGGTTGGGGCTACACGAAAATCCGAGACGCACTTCGAGGCCTCAAGATCGAGATCGGTCGTTCGACGGTTGCCAACGTCCTGGCAGAGGCTGTGATCGAACCCTCGCCTGAGCGGATTCGCAAGCGCACTTGGAAGCAATTCCTTCGAAGCCATTGGGACACGCTCTACGCATGCGACTTCTTCGCGGTCGAGACCCTCGGTATGTTCGGTACTGTCCGCGTCATGGTGTTCTTCGTGATCGAGCTGCGTACGCGCGCGGTGCACATTGCTGGAATGCGGATTGATCCAGATGGTGCTTGGATGATGCAGATTGCGTGCAATCTCCTCGATCCCGAGGATGGCTTCCTTCGAAACGCGACTCACCTGATTCATGACCGCGATCCGCTCTTCACGAATGCGTGGGTCGAGCTGCTGAAGTCAAGCGGGGTGGAGTCGGTGCGGATTCCGGCGAGTAGCCCAAACTGCAACCCCCACGCTGAAAGATTCGTGAGAACCGTCCGGACCGAGTGTCTGAATCACTTCGTCATCTTTGGTGAGCGGCACCTTCGACATCTTCTGCGCGAGTTCATTCCGCATTACCTGGAAGAACGGTTTCATCAAGGACTGGATGGACGGTTGATCGCGCCAGGAACCGTATCCGACAGCGACAACTCAGCGACGGGCGCTATCCGATGTCGCTCGCGTCTCTGCGGATTGCTCAACTTCTACCATCGAGAAGCGGCGTGAGGATGAGGTACGATTTTCCTGACACTACGCCTACCACCAGACGCTTTGGCAACGCCACCAGTGTTACTATCGCCCGCATTGCCTGTGCCGACAGCCGTGGTAACTCTGGCAGTCTGCGTGGTTCCCCCAAGGCTATCACTGGTACCACTGCCATCTACCGATGTGACGATGTCACCTGTGCTCACCGTCCCGCCGCTTGAGTCGCTATCATGGCTTGAACCACCGCATCCAGCCAAGACACAAGCAGCGGACAACACCGAAGCAACTCGACTGCGCATGACTCACGCCTTCCGTGCGCAAGAGTAACCCATCTGAACCTGTTGGCAAGGTACAGGAAGTGTCGGCCAATTGGATGGACGACTATTTCGATTCGACCAAATCAATGGTCAATCCCCAGTGAAGCACGCCCGATCTACGAACTCTAGTCGAGACGTTGTCCCCGTATCGTTCATCCCGACCACAGCGACCGTTTGCAGATCGCCCCGTGAGTGGGCCCAATCCCTTACTCTTCCGCAGCGGCGAACTTCGACAATCCCAATTGTGTCGATTCTGCCCCCGACAAACAACACATGACTCCCCTTCAGCTACGCGCCAGAACGCAAGAGAACACACAATCTGTCTCTCCCTGGGGCTGGACAAGGGCCACATTGCCGGTATCTGTTTAGCGGCGAAACCTGACTTGAGTCCGGGGGACTCCCACGTTCTGGGTCCTACGCGCCCTGTACCTATTTATCGGCACGCCCCTGACCATCACCCTTGAACTGCGCCGGTTATTGTCACTGAGCGACCAACAGTCGGACGCCTAAACCTTGGCGGGTTGCAGGAAAGACCCAGGAGCGCGGAGCCACCAACCAAGATACCGCGCCCGACGGTCGGATACCAATCGTGCGCGCCCTCCCGCGATTGCCCATGAAAGCCGGATCGAGGGGGCACCAAACATGTATCATCGTTGTGAGGGGGGGACGACCGCGGGCCTGGAACATTCATCGGCAGGTCCACTTGAATCTCACTTGAAATTCGTTGCCATGAGAGCGCTTGATCGTCGCGGTACCACCTGACTGAGAGGGGACTCTCCGACCAAACTGCCACTGCGCCCTTTAGGGCGAGTTTATTCGAGCCGACCTATTGACTACTGGACGTGTCGGCTTTGGAGGCGGGTGGGACCTGCCACCGTAGGTCGCCGTGTCTCGCAAATCGGTCGTGGCGCCTCTTGCGACCGTTCGGAACATGCTGCACTGTCGGTCACCAAGATCTCCAGAGTAACTTCAGCTAGAGGGTTTGATTGTCAAGAGTCCACCGTGTTCCAACAAGACCTCGCTGTGGTATGGGCGCGGGGGAGGCGTCCAAAGAAGACTCAGGCGACTGTCGTGCTCGACTCTTGAAAGATATTGTGCGTTGCGCGGCCATCATTGGATCGGTCGGGATGCTCGCTGGATGCCGTGCGGACAACGGCGATACGGTTTGCCCTCCTGATGAGTCGCGGGCGGCCCAAGCCATCGTCCGTGGTACCCCAAGCGAGTCGTTGCTGGGCCTTGGTCCAGAAGACAAGAGGGCAATCGTAGCAATGCGCGATGGTCAGTGGCCCACCGGGATGCTTTGCACGGGAGTCCTAGTGCGATCGAATTGGATGCTCACGGGAAGACACTGTCTAGCCATGGCGAATCCAGTCGTGGACATTTCTCAGGCGTCGGAAAGCGTCATCAGTGCCAAGATCGTGGACAGTATCCCTCACCCTACGCTGGATGTGGCACTTGTGGAAATCGAGCCCGGCGCGCCAACAGCTGGCGTTGCCCCGGTTCGTCCCTTGTGCGTGGGGTTGGATACGGAAGGGGTGGATTGGGTGGGGCAACGAGTAGAACTTGCCGGATATGGGATCACCGAGTCAGGCGCGCCTGACGGGTTGCATTATGCGGTCGAAACCGTGTTCGAGCTCAACGACCTCAAGATCCGCGTGGATGGCTTCGCCATAAGTGGCGCCTGCGAAGGGGATTCCGGGGGCCCGTTGATTGTCCGGGGGGACGATGGCTGTCCGACCGTAGTCGGAGTACTGTCCACCGGCTCTGCCTCGTGCGTGAACCGCGACAGCTACACTCGCGCTGATCTCATCGCGGAGTGGGTGAATTCGGTTGTGGAGGCCGAACCCCAGACTGCTGTTGGTTGCGGCGCGATCACGGCGGAAGGGTTGTGCCAGTATGGCAAGGTCTTTAGTTGTGTTGACGACCTGCTGGTTGCGGACAAATGTCAAGGTGAAGAGGTCTGCGGCTGGGACGATGCGAATCGTCGCTTTGGCTGCGTCGCGGTATCAGAGGATCCCTGTCAGGGAGTTGGCTCATTGGGGCGCTGCGACGATAATGCTGCACTTACGTGCCACGCCGGCAAGCTCGACAAGATCGATTGCGCACCGTGCGTGCCCTGTATCTACGCTTCCGACACGGGTGCACCAAGGTGCAGGGAGGTACAGTAAGCGCAGACGACTGGGACAGCGCAGGCGGCGCTCGTGCTAGCGGTTACGGCGTTCGCAGCGTAACGTCATCTGGCCACAGCGCTGCTACGTCGCCGGACATCCTTTGCGCCAGGCAAAGCCTGGATGAGGAGGACGTCAAATGTAGATAGACAGAAACTTCATTCGAGACCTTGTGGGTAACGAATCCCGTACTGACTCTGAACCGGTGGTGTATGCAAGGCAGTATTTTGCTTCTTTCCTCTTCTGGGGATCTGCCCCGTTGTGAGGGCGTTTGTGGTTGGTTTTCTCATGACAAGTCTCTCCCGTACTGTCCGAAAACTCATCGCATGGCGATTCTGGCGTGATCCACGCCCAAGGCACAGTCTGGATCTTGTCGTAGATCGAGTGCATCCTACCATTGGGCAGAGATGCTTCCGCTCCCCCCTGCAGTTCATCATTGCGATGGTTACCTACGCCATTAACGAGCGGATGGCACGCAGGTTCGACTATCTCTTGGAGGAAGTCCGTGTTCTGCGAGAGGTTTATGCCGAGACAACTGGTCGAAAGCGCATCCCATTCACTGACGAGCAGCGGCGCAGATTGGCCGTCAAGGGAAAGGCATTGACGCCAGACGAGAGGAAAGAGTGCTGCCAAATTGTTCGCCCCAGCACGATCCTGGCTTGGTTCCGCAAGCTCGCCGCCGCCAAGTACGACAGCTCCACGCAACGCAAGAAGCCAGGCAGACCTCGTAAGCCCGAGGAAATTCGTGAGCTCGTCATCAGGTTAGCGCGAGAGAATCTTGGTTGGGGCTACACGAAAATCCGAGACGCCCTTCGCGGCCTCAAGATTGAGATCAGTCGTTCGACGATTGCCGACATCCTGGCAGAGGCTGGGGTCGAGCCGGCGCCAGAGCGGATCCACAAGCGCACCTGGAAGCAGTTCCTTCGTAGTCATTGGGAAACGCTCTACGC
>JBLNFG010000533.1:0-3965 GCA_050263495.1 Myxococcales bacterium
TAGCAGCGCTGTAGGCGAGGCGCTCGGTTCAACGCTACGGGCGTATTCACTGGGCAAGGTGGAGCCCGGGACATACGGACCCGTTTCGGTTTCATTAGAAGCAGGAACGCTCTCTGTCTGGGCCAGCCCCCGCGGGACCGAAAGGGTCTGGCACGCTCGATCGGTCGAACGGGACGGACACGTCGCGAGTGCACCGGTCGTGATTGGAACGACGGGGCTCGGGTTGGGATTGGTGTCGCTTTCGCCGGTCACACAAGGGCTACTTGGTTTGCTTGTCTATTCGCTGCAAGCGACCGATCAATCCACGACTCTGCATGCAATGCTGCTCGATTCTTCCGGTGTACCGCGCTCCAAACCGTTGGACCTTACCGCAACCGGATCGACGCTGCTCTGGGTGCACGCCAGCGATACCAGCCAGGGCCCGATCGTGTTTTACGCCCTTGCGCGCGGAGAAACGGCCGATATTCGCGCGGTGGGACTAACCCAGGACGGCAAGATCCGTTTCGTGGATCGCGAGGTCACCAGTGGGTTGCGCGCATGGCAGGTCACTTCGGCTCCCGATGGAGCTGCGCTTGCCGTGGTCCGCGCCAGCGTTCCGGGGCACGCGGGGAACGTGTCAATGGTGTTGCTGGATCCAATGGCCAACATTGCCTCTGGGCCCATCGAGCTCGATCAGAGTCCCTCCGCCGAGCTTGATTTGGATCTGACGCGCGTCGGGCACAACTATATCGTCGCATGGTCCGATCGCCGACACATTGACGCTCGTGTGTTTATCGCGGCGGTCGATCCCGCAGGCGGCTTGGTTTCTGCCGCGAGGCCGGCGGTCGCCCCGATCGGTGAACAAACGCTGGTAAAACTGGTGCCACCCGTGAAGGGGGGCCGTGCCGTGTTGGTTTGGGAGAACGCCTCGTTGCCGTCGCAGCGCCGCATGCTGAGTCTCGCGGAAGTGGATGCCAAAGGGCATGTCGATTCGCGGGTCATGCATTTGGCCTGTTCGTCGCGGTCGAGCACCCTGCCCGAGATCGTCACTACCGCGAATGGTGTTTCGGCACTGGTGCTCGACGATATCGACGAGTCCACGGGACAAGAGTCACAGGATCCAGTCCCCACGTACGTGGAACTTGGCGAGGGGCTCGCGCCGCGCGCGGCGTTGCCGCTCGTGCTCGAGATCGGGCCCAACCAAACCGTGCTGCCGCTTCTGGCATGGGGTCTCGACTGCCGGCACGGCTGCCGTGCGACGGCAGCTCTCGACGACACGCCAGTCACCATCGCGGCGATCCCGCTCTCGGACATTGCCCAACGGCCCAATGCTGCGGAGCTCGGTCGCCGCCTCGTTAGCTCCAATGCGCAGACGCTGCCGCAGCTCGTGCGCTTGGATAGCGTCGCGGAAATCGAGCCCATCTCCGATCTTGCCGCTACGCCGGTCAAGGACGGCTTCTTGATCTCGACGCTTACGTACTTCGATCCGGCTGCGCCGCTCAAGCGTTTGCCGAAACCTGGTCCCGACGGACGCACGGATCCGTGGCAAGCCCGCATTGACGTGCGGCCCATGAACGCCGACGGCGAAGTTGGTGCAGCTCAAACCATTTCCTACCGTGCAACCTCTTTGCCTGGGCTGTCGATGGCCGGCAATCCTCAATCGGCGGCCAATGCCATGGCTTGGTCGGCAATCGATCAGGGACAACCCCAGGTATTCCTGAGCACGCTTGGGGCGGACGGCAAGAAGCAGCTTCAACGCATGTTGACGCACAGAAAAGGGCGCCTCGACGAGATGGCCGTCGCGCCGCACGAAGACGGTTGGTTCGTCGCCTGGGTCGATGAGCGCGCCAACCAGCTCGATCTGTACGCGCTTCGGACGACCCAAGCGCTCGAGAGGCGCGGCAATGAACAACAGCTCACCGCCGGGCTGCGCGACGCCTCGGATATCGCCGTAGCGGTGGCGACCGCGCAGTCCGAAGCGGTTCTCGTTTACGCGGTAACACGCGGTGGCGCACGACGTCGGGGCGCCGAGCTGTACACGCGACGCGCCTCGCTTCAGGATGCAAAACCGATCGGAAACGAACAACGCCTGCTTGAGTTGTCCGGAACGGCGAAGTTTCTCGCGGCCACTCCGCACCCTGAAGGTTTTGTCGTCAGCTGGCTCGACGTACCAATCGATCCGGGCCTGGCCGACCAAGCACCAAGCGTACGGTGGATGCTGCTGAATTCGCGCGGCGAAGCGGTGACGCAACCCGCCACGCTGGCCGTCGGAGACGTCATTCCTGCTTCGTTGGCCGTGGCTTGCCCGACCCGGCGCTGCCGCGGGGTCATGGTCGCAGACGTCGGTGGCCGTGGGGAGTTGCAAGGCTTCACCTTCGATCCCGGCACTCCCGACTCGCCGCGAACGACCCCTCTAGCGCGAAGCCTGGGTACCGTGGAGCAGAACGTTGCCCCAGTGCTCTCGGGTGACCACGTTTTCATGGTGGATCAAGTGGACGCCGAACGAGCTCGCGTGGTTCACGCCAAGCTCAAGTGGGAGTAGGCGAGGCACAAAAAAGGACGGCCCCACTGTCGGAGAGACGTGGGGCTCGTCAGGGTGCTTTCCCTGGATCTGCTTTCTCGCTTCTGCTGAGCGTCGCTTGACGCGAATTGGACTATGGGTGGCTCGGGGGAGGACAGCAGAAGGCAGCGAGGTTTTTGGGAAAGCTCGAAATTCGTACTACGAAAGCTATGCGCCTCCTTTGTTGCGATTTTCATCCGTTGCAACGCAGCCCCCGGGGATTTCATTCCCGGCACCTCCTTTTTTTTGCGCGACGCGGGTTTGGGCCTGAAACACGCGCAATTCAGCGCTCTGCAGCATGAGGACTGGTTCATCGGGCGAGGCACCCCGAGGCTGCAATGGACTCGCGCTTTCGCGAATTGCGAGTACCCGTTTGGGTATCCGCTCAAACCCCAATCCTCGAATTCTCACGAGCGTGAATTCACCCTCAAGATGCTTTCACCCTCAAGGTGCTTTGACCCTCAATCTGTCAAGGCTCGCGTCTCGCGGTCGTCGCTGCACTAAGCGTCGTCGCGGCGTGCTCCTTAGCGCAGGGCGAGACTCTGCAGAGCCCTCAAGCGTACACGCCGGCGCGCACCTCAACCCGGCCGCGAAATAAACGAGCGCTTTGGCTCTGCGCTGATAGCCGCATTAGGTTGGTTCGGAAGCGTGAATCGAAACACGGTTCCGTGCTCGTCGTCGGAGGTGCAATCGACAATGCCGCCGAGGCAGTGCTCACCGAGGACCTGGACCGCTCGCAAACCGAGTCCACGGTCAGCGCCCTTCGTGCTGAAGCGTCTTCGGAAGAGCTGATTCAACACGGACTCGTCCATCGTGCCAGGATTACGCACTTCGAAGACCGTGTTCGCTCGTTCGTCCGTCGAAATGGTGAGCGTCACGGTCGTGTCCGGTGGGACCGCTTCGAAGGCGTTTTTGATCAGATTGCCCAGGACTCGCAGTAACAGTTGTTGATCGGTTTCGAGACTGCCGGCTTGTGCAGCACAGTGGATCGCGAGTGAACGCTGGCGAGCGCATTCGTGGCCAGCGAACCATGTGTGGAGTGTGTTAGCCGTCTCGACGAAATCAATCGGGACCACCTGGATTGCCCATTTCCCAGTTTCAATGTGCAAGAGCAAGCGGTGGCTTTCCAGGCTTTCGTTCAATCGCTTTGCCATGCTCAGGATTTCCGTAGCGGCTGCCGCCGAAGGCGCGGCTGCCATCTCTTCGGACCAACCTGAGAGGCCAGTGAGCATGTTCGCGAGATCATGCAGGAACATTCGCTCTTGAAGCTCGCGCCACTTCACCGCCGTCACGTCGTGCATCACCAGGACATGCACGAGTTCATTGGCAAGAGTCAGCGGACTGATCCGGATACGGAAGTCGGAGCATCGGAGCGTATCGCGTTTGGTCTTACTGGTGATTGTGCAGTGCCCCTCGATCGGAGTCT
>JBLNFG010000534.1:0-3796 GCA_050263495.1 Myxococcales bacterium
TCGATCCCATAGCGCTGCATCCAGCGATGGATCTGCATACGGGCCTTGCCCAAGTCACGCCCGACGGCTGCCACATTGCCACGGTGGCGGTCGAGCAGAGCGCGTAGCTCAGCGTCGGTCGGTACGCCGCGTTGGACCGGTCTGAGTGGTGCTGGCACGACGCCTTCGGGGGGCGGGGAGGACTCCAGCTGATTCGCGGCGCGGCCGTAATCCAAGATCGCTTCCCTTACCGATTCGGGCAAGAGCGCTTCACTCACGGTTTCACTATCAGTGAGTGCACAGCAGCGCTTGATGCAGGCTTCGAGCTCTCGAACGTTATAGGGCCAATCGTAGTGCAGCAAACCGAGGATGAATCCGTACGACAGGACCAACCGTGATTGATGGTAGCGGTCCAGAAAGGTGCGCGACAGAAGATAGATGTCCTCTTTCCGATCGCGCAATGGAGGTAGCCGGAGTGGGTACTCGTTGAGTCGAGCGAATAGATCTTCTCGGAATTTTCCGCTCTGCAGCAGGCGCGATAGGTCGCGGTGAGTGGCGCACACGATTCGTACATCGACGCGCTCGGCGGAGGTTGCGCCGAGTGGGAACACCTCGCGCGATTGCAGTACCCGCAAGAGCTTGGCTTGGGCCTCGAGCGGCATGTCGCCAATCTCGTCCAAGAGCAGCGTGCCGCCGTCCGCTAAGCGGATGATTCCAGGCTTATCGCGGTCAGCCCCGGAAAAGGCCCCCTTGCGGTAACCGAAGAGTTCGCTTTCGAGCAGCGTAGCCGGAATCGCGGCGCAATTGATCGCCTGAAACTGTCCGTGTCGACCGCTCTTCCTGTGCAGTTCGCGGGCAGCAACTTCTTTGCCGGTTCCACTTTCGCCGAGCAACATGACGCTTAATGGGGCCGGCGCGATACGTTCGATTTCTGCCGCGATGGAGTCCATTTGCATGCCGCCGACCAGGTCGGTCTCGCTAACACGTCGGGCCGCGCCAAGCGCCATCTGGCCCGTAATTCGATACTGCGAAGCGAGTCGTGCCTTGGTATCGACGTACTTGAGCAGTGCATCTCCAATGCGTACCTCCGCATTCGTCTCGAGGATGGCAGAACGGACGGGATGTCCATCGACGAGGATGCCGTTTCTGCTACCGAGATCGCGGATCACCCAACGGCCTGCGTCCCAGGCAATTTCCGCGTGAACTCGCGAGACTGCTTGCACCGGCAAGAACAGATCCGCCGTCGGTTCGCGTCCAACAACTGCTTTGGGAGACTCGAACACCCACCCACCAGGCAGTTCCGCCTGCTCACTCGCGTACAGGAGGAGGAAACCCGCGTCAGCGTGGGCGCCCGGGGCGGTGGGATCCTCCAGGATCCCGATCTGCTGCATGGCTCCAGTGGTGCGATCGATCATGGCATCAGGCGCGCCCCAACAGGGCGGAATGGGAATATACTCAGAATCCTGCGTCTTGGCTCGACCTTGCCTGGGACTGCCCAACAGCCTGGGCTTCTTCGCGCTTTTTCGGGCCTCAGTCGAGGTCGTGCCCCGAAAAGTGCACGCGCGGGGCGACCGAGCGCGGTGCTCCCGAACGGTGGACGCAAGTGCGCGCGTTGAGGGCCGTCAGTCCTTCGCGCGGGTTCGAGCCAGGGCGCCGATGATCACGCTACAGGTGGCGTCGTGCAATCTCCGTCCACGTTCCGGAGGGTTCAAGCGCGATGTAGTTGCGCCAAAATTCGTTCGCCCGCGCCGACTCTCCAATCTGTTCCAGTGCCATGGCCAGATTGAAATACGCATCCGAGAATTTCGGATCTGACGCGAGCGCGCCTTCGAAGAGTGGGACTGCCGCCTCGGGCATGCCGCGTTCGAGCATCACGTACCCCAAGTTGTACTGCGCCTCTGGCTGATTCGGGTCAACCTCGAGGGCTTTTCTGTACAGCGTCTCCGCGCCTTCGGGATCGTTGCTTCGGAACCGGATGTTGCCGAGGTTCGTGTACGCGATGGCCAGCCAAGGGTCGATCTGCACGGCACGTTCGTAGAGCGAAGCGGCCTCGCCGAGCGTGGCTGGATCTTCGTCGAGTTGACTCGCCTTCAAATACAGCTCGTACGCGGTTCGCGCGCGTTCGCGACCGGCAGTTGGGCGCAGCACGCGAACGACATCGTCTCGAAGGGATTTGACGTCGAAGTCGAGCACCATCTGACCAGTAAGCGGTTCGAAACTTGATCCGTCTTGGCCGCGAACCACTACCTTGCGTCCGTCGGAAACGACGCGCAGCTCGGCAAGCGGACGTGTTACACGCGGCAGGGACGTTTTTAGCGCCTCAATGGCGCGTGTCACATCACGCAGCCGCACGCGCTTGTCGAGCAGGGTCTGGGCGGCGCGCAATGCGATCAGGTCCTGAAATGAGTACGCGCGTTTGCCGCGCTTGCGGGCCGATGGTGAGACAACGCCAGCGCGATCGAGCGACCGCAACCGCGTTGTCGAGAGGCCAAGTAATCGCGAAATCTCGGCGCGCGTGAAGAGGTCAGTCAGCGGTTCCTTTCGATTCGAGGTAGCATCCGGCGTCGACGTTGTTTCAGCCGTCAACGGCTTTACCCGCCCACCTCCTGGACCGAAGGAAACGTGGATTACGTTTTCATGACGACGGTTACTGCGCCGCATAATCTCTGGTCGAACCGGTGTACTGTCGATCTACATCCGACCGAAGTCGAACAATGACGTTGGCGCTGGCCATGTCAAGGGAGCAAGCAAACGTCGGTGTGTTTCGCATCGAAATCCGCCGTTTGCGTGCATTGAAGTTTATCCACATGTCTCAGCCCACCACGAGCGTGGCGCACGGGTGGTGCGCCTACGTTCACTATTGACGTTTGATTACGGTTGAGTCGTCGCTCGTGCAATTCTGCAGAAGTTGCGGCACACGAAGCTTGTCTCCAATCCCAGACAAAGCACATTACCGTTTGCCTCGTACGTTCGCGCTGGCTTGCGTCGAACGGTGGCTTCGATCATCGATGACCCTTGCCTCTACTTCGATGGTAATTCGAACCCCGCGCGGCTCTTCCATCGCGGAGAACTCGGCACGGACTGAGTCGATCGCCTGCTGCGCACGCACTTGCGCGTCCAGGCATGCCATCCGAATCGCGCGCACTCGGGCGTGAGGATCTGTTAACAGCATTTGGGCGACCGCAACCCGTTCCGCGTCTGCGAAGGAACCGCCGTGCGAACGATCGCTCAGGAGTATACTGGTCGAGCCGTAGTACGTCATGCCTCCGCGCTCATGCCGCACGGCACCTTCGCTGATGACATCTGCCGCCTCGAACAATTCACGCCAGCGGTAGTCCGAGCATCGCACTAGCGGCCGCACTCGACGTTCAACGAGTGGGAGCTGTTTCGACTTCGCAAGGCTGGGGCCGGCACGTTTCACTGTTTGACGATGATCCTAGGACGCCAGGTGCGAAATGGGAAATTTGCGACAAGTCGCAAGGAGTTTGGCCATGGCTCTGCAGTTCGGACAGGATCTCCCTTTGGAGGCTCTCCACCCAATGCCCAGCCATTCGACTTCAGCGTCAAGCCCTGCGTTGCCGAATTCCTCGAATGAGTTACGTAAGTACATCACTAGAAATTCGGTGTATTACATCCGTGGCAACGTGTGCCTCGAGGTCAGGGAGCGGCACTCCGCGACGGCACAGCCCCAGCACGACGCAACTAAACAGAGAATCGTCGCCTGTGTTCGTTGGCGGCGCGAAGGAGGCCACGACGTTCTGATCGGAACCGCGCCTCAGGTCGGGGATTCCCTCCTACTCGGCGACACCCCAGCCCC
>JBLNFG010000535.1:0-8732 GCA_050263495.1 Myxococcales bacterium
CTTGAGTATTGATCAGGGCATCCAATTCGCGGCTGAGGCGGAACTTGCCGCTGCAACTAAGACGTTCGAGGCAACGGGCGGTTCGGTGGTGGTCGTCGATCCGCACACCGGGGAAGTGCTCGCGATGGCGAGTTACCCAACCTACAACCCCAACGACTACTCGACGAGCGAGGTTGCCGCACGGCGATCGAGAGGTGTGGCAGACACCTTTGAGCCCGGCTCTTCGATGAAGATTTTCACGATTGCGGCGGGTCTTGCCTCCGGGGTGATCACGGCGTCCCAGGAGCTCTACTGCGAGAAGGGCATCATGAAGGTCGACAACGTCTTCATTCGCGATACCCACCCCGCGGAGATGTTGTCTATCCCGAAGATCATGAGTCTGTCATCGAATATTTGTGCTGCAAAGATTGGACTCGCCGTCGGCGGTGATCGACTCTACGAGATGCTGCGCCGGTTTGGTTTCGGGCAACAAGCGGGGTTGCCAATCACCGGCGAGTCCTCAGGAACCTTGCGTCCTCGGGGACGTAGTTGGGTCGACGTCGAGACCGCTGCCGCCTCGTTTGGGCAGGGCATTAGCGTCACCGCACTCCAGTTGGCCATGGGCGTCTCGGCCATCGCCAATGGTGGCGAATTGATGGAGCCTATCTTAGTACGGAAGGTCACGACCTCGACCGGCCAAGCCGTGCGCTCCGTGGCGTCGCGAGTGCGGCGGCGCGTCGTATCGCGTCCCGTGGCAATGCAGGTTGCCGAGATGATGATCGGCGTCACTGAAGGGCAGGGCACCGGCGTCGAGGCTGCGGTGGAGGGCTTCGAGGTTGCCGGCAAAACTGCGACGGCTCAGAAGACCGACCCGGCAACGGGGCGCTACTCCGAGAACAAATTCGTTGCGTCGTTCGTTGGCTTTGTTCCGGCGCGAAATCCCGCGGTTGCCATTGCCGTCGTGGTGGATGAGCCGATGGTCGATCACGCTGGCGGGAACGTGGCCGCTCCGATATTTCGCCGCGTTGCCAAGATGGCTCTCGAATATAAGGGATTGGTCCCGAAGGGAACACCTCGGGTCAATGTCGCTGAGTTGTCCAATCGAGCGGATCCCGCTGCCCGAGCCTACGAAATTTTGCGGACGCAGCGCGGGGGTGAAGCGACGGTGCAGGAGATTTCCGAGCCGTCACCTCCAGTGCCGGGTGCTGTCCTGATTCCAGATATGTCAGGTTGGCCGATGCGCGACGTCATCCGTCAAACCGCTCAGCTAGGTCTTGTGCCCTTGGTGCACGGATCTGGGTTGCTGACTCGTCAGGTTCCGTCACCCGGCAAAAACCTGGCGAAGGGCGCTTCCCTTGACCTCTATTTTCAGCCTACTTCGTGAGTAATCGCATGCAAACAGACGACCAGACCCCGGGATTGAGCGTCAGCGAGATCGCTCAGCTCCTTGCCTCTGAGGGCGCAACCGTTAGTGGCGACGGGAACGTGCGGGTCTCCAGTGTGTTCCAGGATTCGAGGCGCGTCGAGACGGGTAGCCTATTTGCGGCTCGGGGCGGAGCAAAAGCGAGCGGCGTCGACTTTGCCCGGGACGCGATATCCAGGGGCGCGACCGCGATTCTTCTCGAAAAGGGCACGGCAGATCCTGAGCTTTGTGCAAGCTGGGGCGTGCCCGTCGTCGAAGTTGAAGAGGTTAGGCGACAGCTGTCGAAGGTGGCGGAAGCGATTTACGGCTACCCTTCGCGTGGCGTGCAAACCATCGGAATTACCGGCACGAATGGAAAGACCACAACGGCGATACTGGTCGAACGAGCGTTGATTGCCGCCGGAAAAAAACCGGGGCGGTTGGGCACCATCGGATCATCCTTTGCCGGGGTTGAGAGAGACAGCAATCTGACTACCCCCGAGGCAGACGACTTGAGCCGCTTCCTTGCCGATGTTCGCGACAACTCGGGCACCCATGTGGTCATGGAAGTCTCGAGCCACTCCATCGCGCAGGGGCGTGTTTCCGGGCTTCGGTTCGATGTCGCTGCGTTCTCGAATTTAACGCAAGATCATCTGGATTTTCACGGCACGATGCAGCATTATCGTGCCAGCAAGCTCGCATTATTCACTGACTTTGCTCCGCGGGTGAGCGTCATCAATACGCGTGACGCAACCGGCAGAGAGTTTGCTGCAACAGCACGTTCCTCACGGGTACTTCGTGTAGGTGTGGAACAAGACTGCGACGTGCGGCCTGTCGAGATCGTGTTCGACCAGCGCGGTATTCGTGGGGACGTGCTCGTTGCAGGAAATATGCAGAGAATAAGCACGCGTCTTGTGGGTGAGCACAATCTCGAGAACCTGTTGCTCGCTCTTGGCATTCTCGAAGCATTGTCAGTCGATCTTTCGCAAGCGGTCAGTGCCTGGACCGAGATAGCCGTCCCCGGACGTTTGGAGCGTTGCGATGCCCCGGAGGATGACATCGTGGTTTTGGTGGACTACGCCCATACGCCGGATGCACTCGAACGCGCGCTAGCTGCCGCTCGACCATTGACGAATGGACGCGTTCATTGCGTGTTTGGTTGTGGTGGAGATCGAGACCCCACCAAACGCCCGAAGATGGGCGCAATCGTGGGGCGACTTGCGGATCGGGTCATCGTAACGAACGACAATCCCCGGACCGAGCGCCCCGAGGTGATTGCGGCGGCGATCGAAGCCGGGCTTACTTCGATCGGGGCGCGCTACGAGTTGACGCTCGATCGGGCCGCGGCGATCGAAGAGGCCGTTCTGACCGCAGAGTCCGGTGACGTAGTCCTTCTCGCGGGCAAAGGGCACGAGCCGTACCAGATCATCGGAACAGAAAAGCGCGCTTTCGACGACCGAATCGAGGCACGGCGTGCGCTCGAGCTACGTCGAGCCAGGAAGAGCGTCTAAATGGCGACTCCAATTCCCGTCAACCGCGCGAGCTTTACGACGGAGTCCGTCATTGCGGCTACCGGCGCGAGTATAGAAACAGGGCCAAGCGGGGCCTGCAGTGGGGTGGTGACCGACTCTCGCGCAGAGGTGGCAGGTAAACTGTTCGTCACTCTATCGGGCGAAAGGTTCGACGCGCATCGGTTCATTCCCGACGTCCTTGCACGCGGCGCGTGGGGTGTCGTTGCCGAACGTGAGGTGCCAGGTGCCGACGCGAAGCATCTGTTCCTCGTGCCATGTGCGCTGCGGGCGTTGGGCGAGCTCGCTCGCGCGCATCGTCAACGCTGGAGTGGGAAAGTAGTCACTATTGGCGGTTCCGCCGGTAAGACTACGACGCGCGCTGCTACCTCGACGCTGCTTGAAGCGATCAGGCCGGGGAGAATTCACGGGACGATCGGGAATTTGAACAACCTGATCGGGGTCCCGATGACGCTGCTCGGTCTTGAGCCGCAGCATGAAGTCGCAGTGGTCGAGCTTGGAACGAATCAGCGCGGTGAGGTGAGCCGGCTTGCCGCGATTTGTCAAGCTGACGCAGCCGTACTTACCTGCATCGGTCTAGAGCACGCGCAAGGTTTGGGTGATCTAGACGGGGTTGAAGCCGAGGAAGCCGACCTGTTTACTGCCATGCGTCCCGGTAGTTACGTCATCGGCAATGTCGACGATGCAAGGGTTCGTCGTTTGTTGTCGAGCAGCAGTGAGCGGGGAAGCGCGGTCTGCTCATATGGGGAGGGCTTAGATGCGACCCATCGGATTTTGAGCCGCCAGACCTTGGGTCTCGATCGAAGTCGCGTTCGAATTCTACGAAGCCTAGGTGATGCCAAGGATGAGATCAGTCTCACAACCCGACTGCTTGGCCTGCCAGGCGCTTTGGCTTCCGCCGCCGCGCTCGCGGTGCACGACGCAGTGTTTGGCCCAACCCGCGATGCTTCCCGATTCGAGCACGCCCTCGATCGCGACGTCGGGGAGGAATCGCGATTGAAGATAATCGAGCGATCGGACCGGGCACTCTTCATTGATGATTGCTACAACGCGAATCCAGCCAGCATGCGCAGTTCGATCGCCGTAGCTAAAGAATTGGCCAAAGCCAGGCAAGCCAGGCTCTGTTTCGTCCTCGGGGACATGTTGGAGTTGGGTGATTTGAGTCGGCGCGAACACGAAGCGCTCGCGGACGAATTGGGCGACGCTGCCGAAATTGTGGCCGTCGGTTCGGAGATGGCGGCGCTCGTTACGCGTTCCAGCCAACAAGGTCTCCCAGTGACACAGTTCTCGTCCTCCGCAGAAGCTGCCGAATACGTTCGCGAGCAATCGCGGGCTGGTGATGTCTGGCTCATCAAGGGCTCGCGTGGCATCCGACTCGAGCGAGTCGTGGCTGTGGCTTTGGGGGGGAAGGATATTGCCCCATGATTTACGAGTGGTTGTACCCGCTGAGCACTCAGTTTGGTTGGGCCGGCGTGCTCAACGTCCTTCGGTACCAACCCTTTCGCGCAATCATGGCGACCATCTCGGCGATGCTTTTGTCGTTCCTGGTTGCACCGTGGTTCATCCGGACCCTCCGCGGTAAGCAGATCAGTCAGATTATCCGCGAGGAGAATCCCGAGGGCCACAAGAAGAAGGTCGGTACCCCGACCATGGGTGGGGCGTTGATCTTGGTCAGTGTTCTCTTGCCGACATTGCTTTGGGCGGACGTGAAGAACGTTTTCGTCATCGCCACGGCGGCTGTCACGGCAGGATACGGAGCCATTGGTTACCTCGACGATCGACTCAAAATCGAGGGAAAGAATACGCGCGGGCTGCCCGGCAAATTCAAACTGCTCGGGCAATTTCTGATCGGCGGCTTAGCGATGGGAACCCTGTTTATCGGCGAGCGAGGATTGCCTGCCGGTTGGCTCGAGATTCGTTGCCGCTTGAGCATCCCTTTCTTGGCCTTCCAGAAGCATCCCATCGAGTTGCCGGTGTGGCTCTATTTCTGCTTTGCCGTGCTTGTGGTCGTGTGCATGAGCAATGCCGTCAATTTGACGGACGGGCTAGATGGGTTGGCGATTGGCCCGGTCATGATCAACGCAGGCACCTACATGGCGTGGGCCTACATTGCAGGATCGGTGCTCTTTGGTCGTCATCTAGCAAACTATCTTGGGATCGCCGGTATCCCTGAGATGGGTGAGCTGAGCGTCTACGCCGCGTCTATCCTGGGCGCGGGTGTCGGATTTCTTTGGTACAACACGTACCCGGCACAAGTTTTCATGGGAGACGTAGGGTCACTGTCTCTTGGCGGCGGCTTGGGTATGCTCGCCGTACTGACCAAGAACGAGCTCCTGAGCATCATCCTCGGCGGTATTTTCGTGGTGGAAATGCTGAGTGTGGTCGCGCAGGTCACGAGCTTTCGCCTGTTTGGAAAGCGAGTGTTCTTGATGGCGCCTATCCATCACCACTTTGAGAAGAAGGGGTGGCCAGAGCCGCGCATTATCGTGCGCTTCTGGATCATCTCCGTGCTGTTGGCGCTATTGAGTCTAGCTTCATTGAAGGTCCGGTGAAGATGACGCACACGTCGGCAAGGCGAGCCATTGTCGTGGGGCTTGGAAAAAGCGGCATCGCGGCTGCGAAGCTGTTGCTCTCGGATGGCTTCGAGGTGATCGGAACCGATTCGGCGCCGAGCGAGCGGATCTCGAAGGAGGTCACGGAACTCGGGCTCCCGGTGATTGCCGGAGGGCACTCCGGTGTGCCCTTTGACGAAGTCGAGCTGATCGTGGTTTCGCCTGGAGTTCCTCCCTTGGCGGAGCTTGCACATGCCGAATCAAAGGGCGTGGAAGTCATCGGCGAGCTCGAGCTTGCGGCGCGGCACCTCCAAGCTCCAATCATCGCGGTAGGTGGAACGAATGGGAAGAGTACTGTCACTACGCTCACCGCACTCATGCTCTCCGAGGCCGGGCTGCGCACGTTCTCGGGCGGAAATTTGGGTACTCCGCTCAGTTGTGCAGTTGGCGGTACGTGGGACTGCTTGGTCGTTGAAGTGTCCAGCTTTCAACTGGAGCGTGTCGTCCAATTCAAGCCCAAAGTCAGCATTCTGCTCAACGTAACCGAGGATCATCTCGATCGGTACGCGAGCTTTCAGGGGTACGCCGAGGCGAAGGGCAACGCCTTCGTCAACCAAGATCACGAAGATATCGCAGTCATCCCTTGGGGAGATAGGGTCTGTGAGGAGCAAGCACGTCGGGGTGCCGCTCGCCTGGTGCGCTTCGGCAGCGCGGGTGACTTCGTTGCTCGGGATCGATCCGTGCTGGAGACCGCCACGGGAGAGCATTTTTCCCTTGAGGGCACGCGGCTGCATGGCGCTCACAACGTCTCGAACGCGGCGTCCTGTATCGCTGCGGCCCGGGCCTTGGGTGCGGCGCCGTCTGCGATTCGGAAAGCTCTCGCCGATTTCGTTCCGCTTGCTCATCGAATGGCCTTCGTGGCGGAACATCGGGGGATCCGATACTACGACGATTCGAAAGGCACGAATGTCGGTGCTTCAGTGACGGCGCTACTTGGATTGAGCGAGGCGCGTGGGGTCCTGATTGCTGGCGGTAGAGACAAGCACGGTTCGTACGGCCCTCTCGTCGACGCGCTGCAGGCGAAGGGGCGTGGTTTGGTCGTGATTGGCGAAGCGGCGCAGGCGATCGCTTCGGCAGCAGAGCATGCGTTACCGGTGGAGCGTGCAACCAGCATGGCAGACGCGGTGCGAAAAGCGCAGTCGCTGGCGCGACCGGGCGATGCAGTCTTGCTGAGTCCAGCGTGTGCGAGTTTCGACATGTTCCGAAGCTACGCCGATCGCGGTGAATGTTTCGTGAGCGAGGTACGCGCACTGATTCAAGACGATCCGCAGGGGAGCGACGTCCAATGCTAGCTTTCGTGCGCAAGTGGTGGAGGGATTCGAGTCCGCTAGCGCCTGCGGGCTCCGTGGACACCATCATGGCCGCCGTCGCGGTCGCTCTGGTCGGTTTCGGCGTAGTGATGGTTTACAGCGCCAGCACCGTGGAAGCGACCGCCGTGTATGGCGATCCTCAATACTACCTGAAGCGCCAGGCGATCTACGGCGCTGCCGCAATGCTGCTGGTTTTGGGCCTCGCGCGTTTCGACTATCACCGTTGGAAGCGGCTCACCTATCCCATGCTTGGCGCGGTAACCGCGATGCTAATGATGTGTGTACTCGGGTTGGGGCACCGGGGCGGCGGCGCGACCCGATGGCTGCAGCTCGGTCCAATACACATCCAACCAGCTGAGACGGCAAAGTTGGCTCTAGTCATGTGGCTAGCCTACTCGCTAGCGAAGAAGCGCGAGCGGGTGAAGAGCTTCTCCGTCGGGATGCTGCCGCACCTGATCATGGCGGGCGGTTTGATGTTGCTGTGCCTTAAGCAGCCTGACTTCGGCAGTGCTGTGGTGTTGCTTTTGTTGACGTTCGCCTTGCTGTTCGTGGCCGGAGCCAGACTCGGGTACCTGCTGGGAGTTGGTATCCTCGGCGCGATCGGTGCCTATTGGCTGGTGATGCTTTCCCCCTATCGCCGAGACCGTTGGGACGCATTCTTCGATTTATTCGGGCACCGGCATGACATTTCATATCAGCCGTTTCAGTCGATCATGAGCTTTGGCTCGGGCGGGTGGTTTGGCCTGGGGTTGGGCAATGGGCTTCAAACCCTGTATCTGCCGGAGGCTCATAACGATTTCATCTCCGCGATCGTTGGCGAAGAACTCGGATTCGTCGGGATCCTCGTGTTGATCGTCGCTTACCTAATTGTCGTGGTCCGGGGAGTACGTGCAGCTCTCTCAGCCTGCGATGATTACGGCGCGTACATCGCTTTTGGAATTTCGGTGCTATTTGGCGTGCAGGCGTTGATCAATCTTGCCGTCGCCATGCATCTGCTCCCCACCAAGGGGCTGACGTTACCCTTCGTGAGCTATGGCGGCTCGTCGCTGCTGGTCAACGGCGCGGCTATGGGCGTCTTGCTCAACGTCTCGCGACCACGTGGGGAGCGCCCGAGAATCGTTAGCGAGGGGAAAGCCAACGAAGCCAGCGCCCTTCTGTTCGAAGAGGCAGGTTTTGGCTTAGCTCGCGGCGCACATGGCCAAGGGGTGCTCGGGTGAGCCGAACGATTCTGCTCGCTGGTGGTGGGACAGGTGGACATGTCTACCCGTTGGTTGCCGTTGCCGATGCGCTGCGACGAGCGGAGCCAAGCTTGCGCATTGTTTTCATCGGAACTAAGCGCGGCATTGAAACCCGCGTTGTGCCGGCTTGCGGCTATGAACTGGAACTGGTTCAGGTAGAGCCGATTCGGGGAATGGGCGCTCTCGGGGCATTGTGGGGGCTCTGGTCGGCTTGTACCTCGTTACCTGCGAGTCGTACCTTGCTGAGACGGCTGCATCCCGTCGCGGTGTTGACCGTGGGAGGATACGCCGCGGGTCCGATCAGCCTTGCTGCTCGAGCCATGTCGATACCGCTCGCGTTGCTCGAACCTAACGCCGTCATGGGGCTTGCGAACCGAGCGATTGCGCCTCTGGTTAGCCGCGCCTACACGGCGTTCCCCGACGTGGAACGTCACTTTGCCGCGCACAAGGTGCTGCGCTGTGGCGTTCCAATTCGAGCAGGCTTTCGGCCAGCACCGCTGCAGGAAAGGCCCGAGCAGGTTTGCGTTCTTGTCTTGGGCGGCAGTCAAGGAGCAAGAACATTGAACGACAATGTTCCTATCGCGCTGGGAAGCCATCGCTCAAAACTCGTTATTCGCCACCAGTGTGGGCAGGCTGATGTAGGGCGGGTCAAACAGCAGTAC
>JBLNFG010000536.1:0-4152 GCA_050263495.1 Myxococcales bacterium
TTTGCTCGCAATCGCGACGCAGCACGCGTAAGCCTTCTTGCAGTCTCCCTCGAGTGCCTCACTTCTAGTCACGTTATTGCGTGCCGCAGCTGCTTCAGCCAACTGCCGTTCTAAGCTCACGGCACGCTGCCGATACCAATAGGCTCCAGCCCCTGCCGTGATGAGCACAATCATTCCGATGACGCCCAGAACGAGCATCAAAACCACAGATGACGGTTTGGCGTGTGCGGCAGCTGGCGGACCACCTGCTGGCGCCGCTCGATTCGCCCGTGGATCCGGAGCGTATCCCTGTGGTGCGATTGGATAGCCCGGTGCGACCTGATTCTGTACGGGTGCAACTGGTCCGGGGGAGTACGCGTAATTCTGTGCGGCGCCTTGATTTGCCGGTGCGACGTAGTTCTGGCCAGCGCCGTAATTAGCAGGTGCGGATTGGTTGGGAGGAACGCCGTAATTGGCAGGTGCGGATTGGTTAGGCGCATAGCCTGCAAGATCTGGGACGGCAGACATCGGCAGCGTGCCGCCTTTCTGACCTCCAGCTCCAGCCGGTTCCTGCGGAGTGGCTGGACTTGGCGGACGTCCGTAACCTGGTGGATTACCTTGACCTGGGGGAACTCCCGCTTGCGACATAACTACTCCGTTGCCTAGCGACAGCCCATCCTATCGAGACTGAACGATCAGGCGCAAGTCGATTCGCCTCGACGTTGCTTCGCGTGGGGAGTGCCGAAACCTCCCGCCGATACCGGATAATCCGCAAAGCGTTGGGAAACCACCGAGAACTGGACTCAGGCTCGACGAACCTTGCCTCTAAGGATCACAACCGAGCACCCCGCCTCAGCCTCAGACCTGGATCGGCGAGATCCGGAATTGCTGAGCAAGAGGTGACATGGTTCCTCTGTGAGCACACTTTACAGAGCAGCATCGAGGCACGCCTGAAGCTGTGGCGTAGGCGTCCAGCCGCAGCTTCCCGAAGCTGGCGCTCACAAGCCGCCGTTCGATAGCAAGCGTACGCATCCCTCCACTCGCACGTGGAGATCCCCGGATCAGCGGGCTCAACGCACAGCTGGCTGGAGCAACCGCCAACCTTGCACGCTGCCTCGCTTGATGGAGCGGTGCAACCACAGCCGCAGGCGTCGAAGAAGGGGCTTCCCTCGGCACACAGGAAATTGACCCGTGTACAATCGTCCGGATTGCGAGAAGAATACTGGCGATCGGGCGCGTCGTAGTTGCTGGTCGATAGTGCCTCACACACCAGTGCGCCACTCGGATCGTGCCACTCCGCATTGCATCCACTGCAGTAGTTTGCCTCACACACGGCACCGTCCGCGTCACGCACGAATCCAGGGCACTTTGTTCGAGGATGCGCGAGGTCAAACCTTTCGTCCACGCGCCGATTGTGGTGACGGCTGTACCTCGACGCGGGTTGCCTGTCTCGAGGTGCGTCGCCCGGGAGCAACCGATTGCGCGCGTGCCCCGTAGCGGAGCCCATCGAGCAGTAACGCGAGCATCCGTTGAGTGTGGCCCGCCGCTACTTCCCGATCGGGCACAGTGAGGTTTCCCACGGCCCGGAGCAACTCGTAGGCGTCAACGTCGGAGCGGATCTCGCCAGCCGCCGCCGCCGCTTCGAGCAAAGACTGCAGCGCGGGCGTGAGGTGCTGGCTAAAGTACGCTGGCAAAGCGTCGAACGCAGCGTCTCCAGAGTGTAGGGCCGCGGCGAGCCCACGCTTGGTCGCGATGAAGTGCGTATACCGATGCAGCCATGCCGCGAGTGCTTCGGATGGTTCGTGCTGCTCGGAAAGCGTCGCCGCCGCAGCGGCGCAAGCATCTACCTCGCGCCGAAATACCGCCGCGACTAGCCCGGAGCGCTGCGGAAAGTGCCGATAAACTGTGCCGACGCCCACCCCGGCCTCCGTGGCAATCTCTCGCACCGGCGCGTCGACACCCGAGGTGGCGAACACCCGCTTGGCGGCTTCGAGTAGCCCATCGACGTTACGCTGGGCGTCCACGCGCACCCGGCGCGGTGCAGGTTCAGCTTTTTGCGGCGCTCTTCTTACAGGCTTCATACACTTGCCCAGTCGAAGCGTACCTGCTTGGTCGTGACTTGACAAACGGAACGTCGTTCCGCATGCATCAAGCGGAACATGGTTCCGGTTTCCAGCAACCTATCATCTCGTGAGGAGTGCACCATGCCTTTAAACCACTACGTCACGCTCGGCCGCTCAGGCCTACGCGTCAGCCCTTTCTGCTTGGGTACCATGACCTTCGGCGAAGACCTCGGACAGGACGCCGGGGCAAGCGTGCAGGAATCGGAGCGGATCATCGATCGCTATCTCGAACTCGGTGGGAACTTCCTCGATACCGCCAACCTTTACATGCGTGGACACTCGGAGGTGATCCTTGGAGACCATCTCTCCCACGACCGTGCGAAGCGCGATCGTGTCGTAATCGCCACGAAGTTTAGCGGGAACCTCTACCCAGGTGACCCGAATGGGGGCGGGTCGAACCGCAAATCCATTATCGCAGCGTGTGAGCAGTCGCTTCGCCGGCTGCGTACCGACTACATCGACCTTTACTACCTGCATATTTGGGACAAGCACACGCCAATGGAAGAGACCGTTGCCGCGATGCACGATCTCGTGCAGTCGGGAAAAGTTCGCTACCTGGGCATCTCCGACACACCGGCATGGAAGGTCGCTCAAGCGCAGCTGCTCGCGCAATTCCGTGGTTGGGCGCCGCTCATTGCGCTTCAGATCGAGTATTCGCTAGTTGAACGCACAGTCGAGGGAGAGCTCGTGCCTATGGCGCGGGAGCTTGGATTGGGTGTGGTACCTTGGTCGCCGCTAGGTGGCGGCAGGCTTAGCGGGAAATACAGGCGTGAGAACGCGGGTCAGGTGACAGGCGGTCGCGCAGCGATGCTGGCGGGAAGAGTGAGCGAGAAGGACTACCAGATTGTCGAGCTCCTCAGCGGCATCGCAAAGGACCTTGGCAGCACGCTGCCGCGCGTGGCACTGGCTTGGGTGCGCGCGCAACCCGGCGTGACTTCGACGATCGTCGGGGCGCGCACGATCAGTCACCTGGAGGATAACGTGCAGGCGCTCGAGGTAGTGCTGACGGCTGACCATATGGCGAAGCTCGACGCGGCCTCCGCGCCGCAGCTGCCGTTTCCCATCGCGTTTCTGCGTCTCGCGCCGGGAGTCTTCGCTGGTGGTACCACGATTAATGGCGAGCCGTCACAGATGTTGCCGAACCTGCCGCAACGGCGTGGCGAGCACTACTGAGATAACTGAGCCGCGCCCGAAGACGCCACGAGGAGCGCTCCAACGTGTGAGGATGCTGACGAACCGTTGTCAGTTAACGAGTATTCGGTGGAGTGCTCCCGTTACGCACTTGTTCCTGAGATCGATACTCACGCACCCCTTCTTTCTGATCGATCGGGCCGCGTCAACCTTCCGTGTGCTTCCGCATCGGGATTTGTCCGCCACTTCGCTGCTGTTGTCCCTGAGCGAACCACAGCATCCCGTTGATGCTCAGGGATAGGAACCAAAGGACCACGCAATAAAGTGCGATCCATACCCCGAGGAAACTCATGTCGTCGTATTGCAAGTAACCAGGGGTGCGAACCGCTTGGTAAGCAGTCCACGGCAGATACTGAAGGCCCATCAACGGCACGCTCGTTGAGGTAAGAGCCAGCGCCTTCAAGAACCGGCGCCCCGGGCTACCTTCAGCTGCGCCAAAGTACCGGGCGGATAAGACAAGGGTCACCACCAGGGGCAGCAGGAACGCAACATAATTCATGACCATCGACGGGATCGCGTACGGATTCTCCGGCGCGGGCATCGGAAGCTTCACGGTCGCCGCATCAGTGGCATGCGTGAGGTGGAACCTCTCGTGAAGGAAGGCGAAGACCGTGAGCAGCGCCGACGTCAGCACAGCCAAAACGGTGAGCCTTAGTACATTCTTGCGGAAATCGCCGGTGCCGACGCTTTGTCCCATGCAAATCCTTCCGATTGTCCCGTCACCAAGCATATTGCCTGCGAAGTGCGCCCGCGCCTACGGAAAAGTCGCTTTCGTGGTCATCCCTAGGAACGAATGCAGCGCGAACTTGACGTCGCTGTCGCAGCTGGTGTCGTAGCGCGTTGATGCAGTGAGCGTTTC
>JBLNFG010000537.1:0-5685 GCA_050263495.1 Myxococcales bacterium
GTAATGTATCGCGTAGCCCAAGTACTCATCGCCTACCAGCTGATTGCCTTTGGCATAGTAGTAGCTCGCCGATAAGCCGTCCTTGCATTCTGGCCCCTCCATTTGCCCTGCTAGTCGCCCCGTAATGCAGTCGTCGACATTTTCATTAGCGTCGCCCCAGAGCCAAGTGCCCAAGATCGAATAGAGATACGCGTGTGACCACTGCTGGTTGAAGCCGTTATCCAACCCAGCTTCGTAAGTATCGGGCTCGTCTGCTGCGTTGGAAATGACCGTTATGCGCGAGCCAGGCAATTGCCACCGTTGCGCGGCTATTGCAGCAACGTTGACGTGAGTGGCTTCCGACCAAGCTTGCTCGGCGACGGCCACGTCGGCTTCCGTATCTCGACTTGGACGTTTCAGTATCGTGATGTCCGCTTGCTCGTCCATAGGTTCAGGAAGCGGCCGCTTCTGCGCTCTCTCGTCATTCCCTGCGCATCCGAAGAGCGAAACAGCGGCGATGACCAGGGCAGTGCGTGTGCGAATGCAAGTAACCAAAGCTCGGCGAAGATCGTTCGACATGTTAGCCTCGAGCGCCATGATGCCGAACGGTCATCGTCGCGACTGTCAACATCATGAAACAATCGCGTACTGATCGTGTGCGATGTAGTGGAGGCGTAGCTGTATCTGCACGCTCCCGTCACCGACAGACTCATGCTGTCGAACGAGCGTCAGCAATTGTCATACGAAAGGCATGTGCCGATCGCGAGGCCTGAGCCGAAGGGGCTGAGCAAGCGCACTGTCTGGCTCCGCCTACAGAGGAGTCGCCTTGCTCCGGGCAAGAAGCTCGCGATCGTTCTGGCGCAGGGCAACTCGGAGCCGGCCGTCCTCGGTCAGCGCTACACGGTCGATAGCCACGTACTCACCCGAGTCGTTTGCCCGAACACCCAAGCGCGCCGCATGATGCCGAATCCGCTCGACCTCGCCTGGTTCAAAGGACGAAGTTGTTCGCTCTCCCGCCGCCGAACCTTGACTCGAGCTGCCTCTGACATAGGCCGTGGCCGAGTTCCATTGCAGACGTGGTCAGTCGCGCCGTGAGCGTCCCCGCGCCGCTGACAGAGAGCGTTGCCCCCTGTCAGCGGCGCGTCTTCGTACCTAGGCAACGGGATGGATGCAGATGGGTTGGGGCGGTGACGCAGCCTAGGCGGGACAACAACAAGTAGAGTCGGATTCGACTCTACTTGTTGACGATACTGAACTCGATACGGCGGTTCTTCTGTCGTGCCGCAGGGGTATTGGCTGGATCGAGCGGTTCATCGGGGCCTTTTCCAACGGTGTTGATACGCGCAGCATCGACCCCTTTACTGACGAAGTACTTCTTGACCTCATCGGCACGACGCTGGGACAATTCTATATTGTGATCGCGCACCCCGACGTTGTCCGTGTGACCCGTGATCGTCAACTTGATGTCGGGGTAATCCTGGAGCGTGGTCACCACCTTGTCGAGCAGTGGCCGTGAGTCAGCGCGGATCGTTGCCTGGCCAAAGTTGAATTCGATGCCTTGAATCACGCCGGTGAAGCGCTTGACGGCTTCGGGCACCTGATCGGGACAACCATCGTCGTCCTGATAGCCATTGACGGTCTCGGGTTCCTTCGGGCACTTGTCCTTGTCGGCAGACACGCCGTCCTTGTCGGGATCGGGATCAGGACAGCCGTTAGCCATATCGCCAGCAACGTCGGGGCATTCATCGGACGAGTCAACGACGCCGTCGTGGTCGCGGTCGGGTGGCGGCGGACAACCGGTAGGTTCCGGGCCAGAACTAGTCGGACATTGATCCTTGTCGTCGAGAATTCCGTCGCCATCGCTGTCTGCCGGGCATCCCGTGGGAGCAACGCCCGCCACTGTGGGACAAGCATCAACCGCGTCGGAAAAACCATCCTTGTCACCATCCGGTGGCGCTGGTGGGGGTGGTGGCGTGGGCTTCGCGCGATCCAGCGTCATGCTCAGCCCCAAGAGCAGCTCTGGGTGATGCGCAAAGCCGGAGGTATCCAGATTTTTCTGGCTCACCGTGTCTCGCAGATCGAGGCGCAACGAAACGACCTCGTCGAGCGCCGCCTTGGCACCGAGCCCGAAGTGGACGGCGTCATCGACGTCCTTCCCCATCTCCTTGCTCGCGCCTCCGATCGCGCCATAGCCGGCGAGAATGAAGGGCGTAATGCGCGTGTCGGGGAGTTGAGCAACGAAGTGGCCGCGTGCAGCCCAAAGCCCCGCCCCGCCGCCATCCTTGACCTTTGCCGGAATCGCCGCGCCTTCGACCTCGACTCCGAGGAAGGTCAGAGGGAAATAGGCGAGCCGAAGACCGAGTTCGGGCGCAACGCTCTTGTACTCACGGTGCAGCCGATTCTCGTCCTGAATGTTGTGCTTGCTCGATAGAAAGATCATGCCTCCGAACAGCCCAAACTCGAAAACGTTCGCTTCGGGGACCAAGCGCTTCGCCGGAGGCGTGGTGGCGTTGACCGACGATTGGGATTGCGAGGCGTTCGTATCGACGCTCACTCCTGAATCCGTCGCAGCGGTTACCGCAGCGGGCGCTGGCGCGGGTGCCGGTGCAGGCGTAGCGTTTTGTGCCAAGGCCACCGTCGACACCGCAGTGGAGAGAAGAAACGGCAGGGTTTGAGTCTTGAGAATCACGGTATTCCTCTTTCAGCAGTGAAGACTAGAGCAGTTGGTACACCAGGTTCGCGGCGGTGATAGTGTCGGTGTTCTTGATGCCAGGCAGTGGCTCGTTGTCGTAGCGAAGATTGAACGTCATCGAGAGCGAGAATTTCTTGCTCAAGTTCGACGTCACGCCTGCGTCCCAATTGATGCGCCAGTACTTGCTTTCCTGAACGCTTTGCAGATACTCGACACCTGTCGCGATACCTACCATCTCATTGACGCTTCCTTCGTAGCCGAGGAACAATCGAGCGCTATGTCGCGACTCGGTCTTGTCGAGGTAGACACCAGACGCTTGTGCCTTTGCGATCGCGTCGTAGCGGCGAATGTCCCACTGTTAATCGTAGCCGACCTCGGTCCAGAGCTGCTGCTTGTCCTTGTCCAGGAAGTAGTACGAAACACCAGGGTCGAAGTTCGTCCTGAGCACCAACCCCTGGAAGCGGTCGTTGCGACCCGATAGCGACATGAAGCCTGCAAAGCCTTCACCCCAAAACCGATCGTAGCGAGCCTTTCCCTGCACGTTCTTCATCGTCGTCTGCATGTCGTTGCTTTCTGGTTGGCCAGCGACAGGCTTTGGCTTCGATTCCGCGTAGTTTCCCGCCAGGTTTAGGCTCAGTTGATTGTCTTCGCGTCGCGCTTTGAAGCGGCCGGCGGCCGTCAGCGATAGCGTCTTGGCATTCCCGGAACTCGAGAGGGCACCCGCCTGCAATTGCATGGTCGTGGTGTTCCTCTCTTCTTCCGGAGGTGGTGCTTCTTTCTTGTCGAAGCCAGAGGTAGCAACGTCGGTGGCGCCCGTGGTGGCAGGCTTGCCCGCCAAGAGCCCCTTCGGAGCCTCTTCGGCGACGGCCACCGAGGTTGCGCAGGCGATAGAAACCACCGCCATTGCGCTCAAAGTGCCAGTGTTCTGTGCTCGATTCATGTTCCTTTTATCCTTTGAACGCGCCGCCCCATGCCACTCGTCGCACCCTTGCGACCCTGGGCGTGGCTTCGCGAACAGGCAGTCTTCACCCTCTCGGTCGATTGAAGACATTGCGACCTCGAACCCTCAGGTCAGACAAGCCTCGCACAACTGCAGCTGCCATGCCACCAGTGACTGCGCGCAGCCACGGGCAACGAAAATCACCATCCGTTACCCAAATTTCGCCAAAATCTCCTAGCCTTTCGAGTTGTCCAATGGCGAACCTCGGTACGCACCGATCAGAATCCGTCGCATAGTGCCTACAGCTGTTGGGGATAGACGACGACGGGCAGCCGCAAACTTGATTGCGTCGACTCGCGCGTGACGAAGGGTTGGACGAACCGTAGGGCGCAGAGAATGCCCAAGGGAACGAGGCTAATGCGGCGGCTCACCCAGAATCTGGGCCGCCTGGTACTGCCGCGTAATCACAGGAACTCACGACGGAACTCATGGCGAGTGGTACCGGCAGCGCGAGCGCCCGCGTACCGGTTGGTCCGAAGGGGATCCGTCCATTCGATGGAATCGCACCCTAGTCAATGGGGCGTCGTTAGCGTAGTCTCGGGTATGTCCTTAGCGAAACAGCTGCTCCTGGCTTGTGCGGTTGGCGCGGCCCTCGGTTTTCTGTGCTGCTCGATCTTCGGCCAGAGTGCCGTGTCGCTATTGTTTGGTTCATTGGGCGGAACATTCACCTGCAAGGCGGACGTCGAGCAGGCCCTTCAACGGTTCGTAAGGCTGCAGCTTTATAGTGCCCTTTCGGGTGCAGTTCTCGTGGCGCTGCTCACGTGGCTCGTTCGCCGGGCGCTAGGCAAAAAGAAGAGTGCACGAGTCTCTGTCAGGCCTGCGTCTGGGGCCGACGAGTAGCAACGGGATGGAACAGAGCCGTGTCTAGTCCTTTGGTCACGGATTGCTCAGCGGGCTAAGCCCTGAGCACGCACCTCTCGAACTCTCCCACGAGGGAACCCACACATCGAAATGCAAGTTCGAGCGGCCGTAACGGGGGAACGAAAGACTGGAATCGGCTCTGCAAAAAGCCGAAGCTGTAGTCAGCGAGGAATACCGAGAGGCCCTGGTATCTGCGCACCGCCTGGTGCTGCCAAGATGCAGAATCGAGCCCTTCGAAGCCCGCTTGCGCTAAGCCTTTTCGGCACCGAGGAAGCGATAGACCGTCGCTCCAAGCGCGGCGCCGATGAGCGGTGCGACCCAGAACAGCCATAGCTGTGCTAGGGCCCAACCGCCAACGAAGAGTGCCACACCAGTGCTGCGCGCGGGATTCACCGAGGTATTGGTCACGGGAATGCTGACCAAGTGAATCAATGTAAGTGCCAGACCAATGGCGATGGGAGCAAACCCCTGAGGCGCTCGCTTGTCCGTGGAGCCCAAGATGACGACGAGGAATCCAGCGGTCATTACGACTTCGGTCACGAGCGCCGCCACCAAGGAATAGGAACCAGGCGAGTGCTCTCCAAAGCCATTTGAAGCAAAGCCAGACGCGGCCGCATCGAAGCCCGGCTTGCCACTCGCAATTACGAACAGAACTCCACCGGCCACCACGGCCCCGAGGACCTGCGCCAAAATGTATGGGAGCAGCTGCTTTGCCGGAAAACGTCCTCCTACCCAAAGGCCCACGGAAACTGCCGGATTGAGGTGGCAACCCGAGATGTGGCCAATGGCAAACGCCATGGTTAGAACCGTCAGACCGAATGCGAGCGACACTCCCATTAGGCCTATTCCCACGTGCGGAAATGCAGCTGCGAGGACTGCGCTGCCGCAGCCACCGAGGACGAGCCAAAACGTGCCAAAAAACTCTGCTCCGTATTGTCGCATGGTTAATCCCTCTCCCTGACAGATTGGATGGATCTCACGATCCGTGTACAGCGTCGTCAGCCTCTTTGGCTTGCGCAAGTTCGCCGATTAGAACAGTAGTCGCGCTGATGTGGGAGCCCTTTCTGTCGCGCGGCAAAGTGGCAATATGCGTGCCGCTCCCATCAAGACAGTAAGACGACGTGGTCCAATCCGGAAATCGTCGCTGCATTGA
>JBLNFG010000538.1:0-5827 GCA_050263495.1 Myxococcales bacterium
CCCACCCACGAAGAGACGATGACCGATCTGGTGCGTCACGAGGTCAAGAGTTACCGTGATCTGCCGCTGAACCTGTACCAGATTCAAACCAAGTTCCGCGACGAGCCACGCCCGCGCGGTGGCCTACTGCGCTGCCGTGAATTCATCATGAAGGACGCCTACTCCTTCGATGCAACCGAAGCGGCAGCTCGGCAGAGCTACGAAACGATGCGTCAAGCGTACGTGCGCATCTTCGATCGGTTCGGGCTCAGCTACCGCATGGTGAGCGCTGACTCGGGTGCCATGGGTGGCTCCGGAAGCGCCGAATTCCAGGTGCTGGTGCAGAGCGGAGAAGACGTGATCGCGGCGTGCAATGGTTGCCAGTACGCAGCCAATCTCGAGGTGGCCTCGACGCCGGCCCAGTCCCGCGGCGATATCAGCCAGGTTCCGGCGAGCGAAGTCGTCTCGACCCCGAATCAGCGCACAATCGAAGAGGTATCCAAGTTCCTCAAGACCCCGGCGGATCGATTCCTTAAGAGCCTGGTGTACCTCGCTGGCACAGAAGCCGTAATGGCCGTCGTGCGCGGTGATCACGAGATCAACGAAATCAAGTTCGCACGTGCATTGGGCGTCTCCGAGGTGCATCTGGCAAGTGCGGCCGATGTTGCGAACGCGACGGGTGCTCCAACGGGATTCGCTGGCCCGGTCGGGTTCAAGGGACGAGTCTTCGTCGATCGCGACGCCGCGGCAGTCACCGACGGAATCACCGGTGCAAACCAGCGCGATGCTCACCTCGTTCATGTCGTGTTCGAGCGCGACTACAAGGGTACGGTCGCAGAGTTGCGCAGCGTGAAGGAAGGCGATCCCTGTCCCCAGTGCGGCAAAACGCTCTCGCTCTATCGCGGGATCGAAGCGGGCCACATCTTCCTGCTCGGTACGCACTACAGCGCGAAGATGGGCGCCACCTTCCTCGACGAGAAGGGTGAGCAGCAAACCCTGATCATGGGTTGTTACGGTATTGGCGTGTCACGTCTGTTGGCGACAGCGGTCGAGCAGCACCACGACGACAATGGCATCCTCTGGCCCATGAGTATTGCACCATACCAGTTGCACATCGTTCAACTGGGTAGCGAACCCGAGGTCGTCGCCGAGGTGCAGAAGCTGGAGCGCGAACTCGAAGCGCGCGGCATCGAGGTGCTCATTGACGATCGAGACGAGCGTCCCGGTGTGAAGTTCAAGGATGCCGATTTGGTCGGTATTCCGCTGCGCGTCACCGTTGGCGCTAAGTCATTGGCAAAGGGCGGCGTCGAGCTCAAGGCGCGCACTGAGACCGATCCGAAGAAGGCCGAGATCATTCCGATTGGCGAGGCTGTCGAGCTCCTGTACTCGCGGGTTCAGGCGATGCTGCGAAGCAGTACGCCCTCGGCTTAGTCGTTGCTCTTGGCGGCCGTGAAACTCCGTCTTCTAAGCCTCATTGTACTTGCCGGCTCGATCGGCTGCGGCTCCAAGCCTGGCGTGCTGCGTGTTCCAACTCCCGAGCAGCGCAAGCACGCCAGCACGCGCCGTCCGAGCTCGGCTGCACAGCGCTCGGTTGCGGACGGGGGCGCAAATGACGCTTCTTCAACACCTAGTCAGACGAACGTGGAGGCGGAACACGCTCCGGTTCCCTCTCCTACTCCGTTCGGTCCGCATGGTCCCGTCATCGTGGATCGCGCAGCCGTGGATGCGCGTTGGGTAGCGTGGTGCAGCCCTGAATCAGGCGCCAAACCGCCATCGGCGCCGCGTCGAATGACGCTCTCCTGGTGGGATGGGCGCTCGCAGGCAATCGACAGCGTACTTGCGCAGTCCCCAACCGGCGGGGCTGTGGCGATCGCGGCGCAAGGCGCTTGGCAATTGATCGACCTGGTCCACCACCGCACCATCGATCTCACGGAGCTCGGCATCGATCGACGACGAACGCTGAGCGATATCGACGCACGAAGCATCGCGTTCCACCCAACACGACACACGGTTGCCTTGATCGTGCACCACGAGGGTCGGCAAGAGATCTTGGTCCTCGACTACGATCGCCAGCATCAAGTCACCATTCGTCCCATGTCTCGCGAGATCTATCGGATGACGTGGGAAGCAACCGGCGAGCAACTGTTCTTGGAAGAAATCCCCGAGGACACGAACCAGAATGGGCGCTTGGACTGGCCTGAACCCGCAGTGACGGAAAAGCCCTCGCGCTGCGGGCAACTGCCCGCTCACTACGTTGTCTCGACGCGCGTCGGAGATCAGGTGGTCTGGACCGTGGCACCGCGTAGCGGCGGACCAGCAGAACTTGCCGATGGGGCCGTTCTCAAAGCCGCTAATGGTTGGTTCGTCGCAACCACGGGGCGGGGCGTGGCGCTGCGCACGAAGGCGGGAATGCGCCCGTTAACGCCGAGTTCCTGCGACGTACGACTGGTCGCTGCCCATGGTCCGTCTGGTCAGATCTTGAGCGGGTGTAACGACAAGGGGCGGCTGGCACTCGGCCTAGTGTCGGAGCGTGGCTGGCGCTCCCTCGGCATCGATATGCCGTCGTCAGAGGATTTCATCCATCGCGCGTGGCAGCAACGGTTCTTGCCGATCTATTCGGGCGTCAAAAGCTACCTGATTGATTTCGAGCGGTCCGCGCTGGTTGACCTCGCCGAGCGCGACCAATTGCTGGCCCAACACGAGTCCCAGGTCGTTCTACGGCGAGGCACGAGCATCGTGCGTAGGAATGTTTTCGACTCAAGCGAAACGGTGCTCTTTACCGACGTGGCTTCCGGCGCACGAATCGTGCTCGGACCAGGCGTTGCCTGGGTCGATCCGTATGTTGTCAGCGCCGATCCGACCTCGACGGCATTGACGATTCCACGCTCCGTCGCGGCGCTCAGCAACGGCGGGTGCGCGCTGTCTTATAGTGCCCCCTACGACCTGCCTGGCGTGCCCCAGGGCCCAATGCGCTGGGTCTGCGGCGGTGCCACGTCGAGTGACAAAGAGAGTGCATTGAGCAGCGCCCTCACGGAGCCAAACCGGGTGTCGGGATCAATCGCCAACCCCTGCTCTAGCCACGAATCTAGCTTTGCCGGAAGCTCTGGACGGAAGGCAGTGAGTTTGGGGCGCGGTGCGGTAGTGACCGCTTTGTAGATCGCGCCGAGCCCATCGCCCGTAAACGGTGGGGTGCCGGCGAGTGCACGAAACACGACCGCCGCGAGTGAGTATACGTCGACTCGCTGATCGATTTGATTCCCGCCGCGGAGCCACACCTCGGGAGCAATGTAGCTGGGCGAGCCGGCAATGAATCCAGCGACGGTCAGCCCCGGAAGGCGCGTAAATTTGGCGAAGCCAAAGTCGAGCAAGCGAACCCCACCGCCGTGTAGCAAAAATACGTTCGCGGGCTTGATGTCGCGGTGAACAATACCGTGCGCGTGGGCACGCTCAAGGGTGTCCACGATCGGTCGGATGATCTCGAGCACCTGCAGCGCATCGGGTTTTTGTCCGTTACGTTCGACGTTTGCGAGCGCGGTCTCGAAGTCGTGGCCGTTCAGCAGCTCCATGACGAGATAGAGCGCTTGATCCGCCGTCCACCCCTGATCCAACACCCGCACGGCTGCCGATCCAAACAACGAAGCCATCGCTCGAGCCTCGCGAAACATGCGTTCGCGCCAGTCTGGGTCGGCGGCAATCTCGTCACGCAGAATCTTGATCGCGACGGCCTCACCATCGGTCAGATCCAGCGCCCGATAGACCACCCCTTGTCCCCCTGAGCCAATGATCGACTCGATGCGATAGCGCTTGTTCAGGATCTCACCGATCCGCGAACGAGAGTCCTTTTCATGCCTTGCGGAATTCGATGCTGCCACGGCATTCATCCTGTACCACGCAACACCCCTCGGCGAGGTGAATGCTCGACAGTCGCCAAGCAAACTCAGACTCCAATTCCGAAGTCCTCGGCCAACTGCTTGGTCTCACTGCACTTATGCTGCCCCCTTCGCCCGCATTGCTGCGCAGCCCCGCTCCTCCCATCCGCGCGCAGTAGCCTGGCGACGAGCACGGATTTGGGAGGAGCAAGGCGACGCTGAAGGCGGAGCCGGTGGTGGGCAGCATCTCCCTCGGCACTCTCTGGTCCGACGGGGGCCTCGACTCGCGACGCCGCGCCCCCTAGTGGGGAATCAGTGACGCCGCTTCAGAACGCCGCACCGTTTGATTCACGCAAAGAAGCGCCAACACCGAGAGCCACGGCCCTGAGCTTAGCGATGGAGCGCGCAGCGCAGTAAAACCGAAACAAGCAGGGTGCCCGAGGCGCGACCCGCCGTGAAAGATCCACACGAGCACGATGCACCAAGCGTTTTTGCTGCCCACCACCGCACTCGCTCTGCGAGTGCTTGCTCCTCCCAAATCCGTGTTCGCTAAAGCTCCGCGCGTCCAGTATTTGCTCGCGCTGCTTCAGGAAGACGCGGAACTCTCGGGCGTGCGTGTGATGAGTTTCTTCGAGCAGACGCGTCCGGGGGGCGTCATCACTACTTCGAGGAGCGCAGCGACAAGGTCGCCCTGCGCCGCGAGAGGTTCGTCGCTTGCAGTGGGGACTCGGCGTTCCAGGGCCAGAGCCCGTGTTCGTCATCGCGACGACCGACGAGGTCGCGCCAATCCTATCGCGCCTATCGCGGTATTATCGCGTTATGTAGTGCGTGTCTCAGTCGCCCGAACCGGCTTGTCCCTTGGCGGATGAGGGCTGCTGAGATCGGTTCCCCGCGACGGATTGGCGGAATTGCAGGCGGAATTGCGGCACGCAATGGATTCTTCAGCGAAGCACGACGAAGATCAACCAGCCGTCCAGTCTCTTGCCGCTCCCCGACTTGCGCGGTTGCCCTCAATAACGGTTCAAGGCGACAGGTGGGTCTTGAGGATATGATGCCCGCGATGAAACCCCGTGGGTGGCTGAAGCTGCATCTGCTCATCCTGGCGTTTGCCGTGCACACGCAGGCCGAAGAATTGACTTTGGCAGGTCGTTGGTCGGCATCAACGCTGAGGACCAACTACACCACGGACTCGTGGGGCCCCGCGTGTGGACCGAGGCCGATGGGAGAGAGCACTCCCGGTGGGATCGTGACGATCTCGCTCGTTGGTAGCGAGCTCAACATCATGGGGCTCGGTCGAAACTTCTCGACCGCAACCTGCTGGGAAGGTGTGCCTGGTCAGCGTGTCACGAGCCACGGCGCATCGAAGCGCGCGTGGCGTACTACCTGTCAGAGTGCAGCTGGAGATTCGCGTCGCGTGACTATCGCGACCGCTGTCAGCGCGACGGACAACCGCATCGATTTCTCTGAGACGGGGCAGTTCGAGTTCGCGATTGAGGGTCAGATCTGCAAAACCAGCATGTCGCGAACTCGAAGTTATTCACTCGTGGAGCGCGAAGGTGATTCGCGGTTGCGGGCAGAACCGAGTGCGGCTCCAAGTGTTAGTGCCCCAGAACCGGCGAGCGCCGAACGGGAACGCAAACCGGCGGAGCGCGCCGCAGCCGTTTGCGCCAACCCAGGACCTGCAGCGCGACTCGAGGTGCGTCCCGCGCGCAAGTTGCTCCGGGCCGGAGACGAGTTCTCTTTCCGGGTACGCGTCTTGGATCGCGCAGGGTGTGTGGTTGAGCGACTCCCAATCTGGAGATTGGCACAAGCAAACACACGCCTGGAGGTCACGCCGGCAGGGGTGATCCGCGTTGACAAAGATGCCTCCGAAGGAACCGCTGTGCTTACGGCTGGCGTGCAGGAGCGCAGCGTGCAGGTAACGGTGGATGTGGTGTCCGAAAGTCGTTATCGCGAACTGCTGTCGGGCGGAAGCTTCG
>JBLNFG010000539.1:0-4706 GCA_050263495.1 Myxococcales bacterium
TGTGCGTCGCGGCAGGTTGCGTCCTTGGGCTATTCGGGCAATTCCTCGTGTTGCGCGCGCTGCGGGTTCCGCCAAAATACCGTTGGCTCGTCCTACTGTGCACCGTTCTGCCGTGGACCACGCTGACACTGGGCCTCAACTACGTACCGTTACGTTTTACCGCGGTACCGGCTTGTATCGTCGTGCTTCACGTCAACGCTGCGAGGCTTGCTCGTGCTACAGCAACAGCTGCACTCGCGGGGGCCTTCTGCCTTGGCGTGTCGCCGGAGATGGGGCTAGCCATGGGCCTTGCGATTGGGGCGTACGCGGGCGTGCTCGCGTTGAATAGGGATCTACGTCGGGCGTTCACTTTGGGTCTTGCTGCTGCAGCAGGTCCCTTGCTCTATCTCGTATTCGCTCCGAAGTATCTATGGAGCCTCGGTGCGTTCGCCCGCGGCTACAATAACCTTCCCGTCTACGCCAACTTTCACAATCTCTTGTTCGTCGCGGTCTGCCTTGCGACTCTCCCGCCATTACTTTTCGCCGCTTGGCAATCTCGACGCGACCAACGCGCGCCGCTGGCTGCCGCGCTTTGCGTCGCAGGCGGATGCCTGATCGGACCGGCTCTCGGGCGATGTGATCCGGGGCACGTTATCATCAACTCAATCATTCCCGTTTCGCTCGCATTCGCTGCAAGCGCCGCATGTGGGCCCAAAATCTTCTGGGGGTGGTGTGCGGCGCAAGTGTTGGCCGCTGGGGTGTTGCTTCAGATCTCTTATTGGAATCACTATGCTGGCGTTTACCGCATCGCCCTCGAGCGACTGAGCGTGCATCGCGAACATCCGGAACTCGTCGAGCAGTGGCGCAGCCAATGGAAGGCGGCAATCGCCCGTACGGATCCGAGTCGGAGGCTCGCCTGGACGAAGGTGCCGCCCTATCCGACGGCTTTCGACACCCTTCTGCAATCGCACCGCGTAGTTCTGCCCTTGGCCACTCCCGATCACGCTGGCTTCGATCGGCTGCTCAAGCTGCAGCCAGGGTTTCGACCACCGTACCACCCGATTCCGGTGCCCGAGATTGCCTCTCCCTATGATGCCGCTCGAGTTGCCGAACACGCGCTGAGCTACGACCTCATCGTTCTCCCGCCAAACGCGCGTTTGGCGGCGAACGAGACGGTTGATCTGGAGACACGAGCAGCGGCTCTAGCAGAATGGCTGTCGCGGTTGATGCTCTTTCCTGTACCTACCAAGACCATTCGGGAACCTTTCTCGGGGAACCGCGAGGTTTACCGCCGGCTCTTTGCCGAGTGCGAGGTCGTCGCGGAGGGCCAAGACGCGGTGTTGCTCTCCCCCCGCCAGCGCGCCCCAGTCCGCTGACTTGAGGTGGACGCCCGCCAATCAGCACTCATGCGCGACGGTTGAGCGACCGCTCGCTCGCCGTCGGCTTCACCAATGGACGGGCGTCGGCTCGAAAGGGATAGACGACCGCGGCGTGACTTCGTGGCTCTGCGGGCCCGTTTGGCGGGGCTGTTTCTCAGCAACACGACCCCGCCAGACGGGTTACGCCTTCACGTCCGAATTCGGGGAGTCGCCGAGGAACAACACGGCGAGTTGCTCCAAGTGATTGGCATATAGATACGTCGGGCGCGGACCGTGCATGTCGATGACGCGAATCACCTCGCGGAACGTCGCGTCCTCGGGGATGAGTTCTGGCAGCCGATTCGGAGCGGCGTCGAAGAAGTCGTAGTTGAGTGTGTTGCCTTCTCTTGCCCGAAGGTAGCCAATATAGAGCATGTCGAACTCGGCTAGCTCATGGAAGAAGTGTGTTCCGAGCGAGAGATCTGGGTTGAGACCCTCGTGCATGGTGTCAAGCTCGCACAGAATCTTCACCGAACCGATTTCCGCGGAGGTGACCGGCACCCCAAGTTCAGGCATGGTTGAGCCGAACCGCCCCGGACCCATCAGCATGGTCGCTTCTGCGCCGAATTTGCCTTTCAAACGCGTCAGTTTGCCAATGACGCGCGCTACTGTGTAGCGCGCCCGTGTGGGTAGCGCCGCATAAGCAGAAGGCACCACGTAGATGATGCGATCAACTCGCATCGTGCGACTTTGGCCGATGATGGCCGACGTGGCGCGAAGTAACAGGTCTTCCGGACGCGGCGCGGCCGGTGGTGCAATGTGCCCGTCTTCTTCCTTGATGTGGAACGGCCGACACTGCAGCAGGTTAATCCGATATTCATTCGAGGGCATCAAGTTCACCGTGAACTCAATTTCGACTGGACACTCATAAGCCGCGCTGAGCGTCTGCAGCATTTCGCGCATATCCGTCGCAAGTGGTAACTGTTCCAGAATGGTATCCAGTTCAATCCCGACCGGTACCGAGCGACGTCGGCCCTCCCGATCCACCATGATCTCGTTGGTCGTGAACATCTGGATTGGCAGCCCGACACTGCGGTCCGCGATTTCAGAGAAGTAGCTAGAGAGCTGGCTGTTGCGCATCAAATCGAGGTAATCGACGCGTTTTTGACTGTGCTTGCGGATATCCTCAGTATTGCCTTCGGGTCGTTTGAGCGGCACGTTGAGCGCGACGATCCGCGTGTAGTCGTTATCGGTCCGTTCCACCGCACGCGTGCCAAGGCCAAACACCAAGCGTAAGACTCCGGCGCGTGGATCAATCTCTTGCGACCACACGAACGGGTTGAAGGAAAGCCCGACGCCCGCAAGCTGCGGATAAAATACGGTGCCGTACTGCATCCCGGATACGCGCTGTACGAGTAGCGCCATCTGCTCGTCTTGGTCGAGTACCCCGCGTTTGGCTCGGTAGAGCAGCGCCTGCTCACTTAGGCTGCTCGCGTAGACTTCGCGCACGGCGCTCAGGAACTGATCCAACCGTTGTTGACGGGTCCCTTGATTCGGACAGAAGACACTGGTGTATTTGCCAGCAAAGGCGTTGCCAAACGCATCTTCGAGCAGACTACTCGAGCGTACGACAATGGGAGCCTGTCCGAAGTAGTCCAGCATGTCCGAGAACCGATTCACCAGGTACGCCGGGAAATCGCCGTTCAGGATGCGGGCGCGCGCCTCTTCGATACCGTCCAGCATCGTGGCCGGGCTCTTCTGCTTCTGTCGAATCCACCAACAATCATTCTCGACCAAGAAGGCATAGAAGACGTCCGACGCAACGTAGAATGAGTCTTGTTGTTCGAGCAGTTTGCTCCACTTCGGATCGGTCTTCTCCAGAACGGCACGTGCCAACAGCATGCCCACCGATTTGCCACCGATCATTCCCGAGCCCACGGTGTGTTTCCAGGTGTCGACGATGTCCGCGAGTGACAAATACTTGCGCAGGAGTTCGATCACGCGTGGGTCGCGTGACATCAGCTGCTTTACCAATCGATCGAAGGTGGTGGCAATCGCCTGCTCCGATGCTTCCCCTTGTCGTGGCGCAAGGAGTAGCTCCTCGGCGAGCATGAATCGTCGATCCCACATTCCAACCATTCGATAGGAAGCGGATTGCAGTCCGGGCCAAGGACTCGAGTGCGTCACAGCGGCCGTCGTGGCGCTGTCCGTGATTGGGACCAAGGTATCGCCGTTCCAGAGGTGCAGCAGATACATCGTTGGCGAGTGTCGCTGTGCTACCTTAAGCGGGTGAATGTACAGCTGGTCTTGGTACCGGTAAACGTCCATGAGCAACTGTGCGGTGCGATCAATAGGATCCGCCGTGTAGAATGAGTGGAAATTGCGCTGCAACCCAAAGTACCCAACCGCCCCAATCGCACGCAGATAGGGGCAGGTGAGTAGGAAGAAATTGCCAATCATCCTCTCACTGAACCACTCCCGCACCAGGTCGGTGAACATGTCGAACACGTAGTACGCGTCTGAATCTGCCTCGGCGATCACCTCGTGAATGTGAGTGATGAACTGTTCGAATCCCGCTTCGGGTGAGAGGACTACGTACGTGACTTCAGGTTCTGGCGGCACCAAGGGCTCGTGCTGCGCGTATCGAAAGTAAATCAGCTTCTTGCCGCGTCTCACGGCCTCACGCCAAAAGGGCTGCGCCATTGCGGCGTAGTCCCGCGCGGCATCGACCTTCCAGACCACGTTGTCACCTGGCCTCATGCCGTAGATGAGTTCGTCGAGTGCGATAATGCCGGTACTGGGATTCATGGGTGCACCACGGAGTGACTAGGTTACTAGGTCTTCTGGGAGTTTAGAGCGACGCGCAGAAGTTGGAATGACGGAATTGAGCTGTCGCCGACCTCGGCCGGAACCAGACCACGGCTCGACAAATGCGAACTACAGTCGACGCCGGAACGACGCTGAATCGTGGGTGTGTAGGGGCTTTCGCTCTTGAGCCCTGGTGCACGCAGGCGTGTACGGCCCTGCCGCTCAGGGCTAGGTCAGGTCCGCATTGAGCCCGTCTGCGTGCCCACGGCCGGCGCATCGGCGGCTGACAAGAGCCACGCGAGTTCTCATGGACTCTAGAACGTTGAGCCCTCGCCCGTCCACTTGGGCGTATTCGCGGGCGGCATCGAGAAGCTCCAAATAACAGAAAAGCGCGCCTCGGGAGGCCGAGGCGCGCGTTGGGATGTGCTTGTACTGGGCGGAATGCCGGTACTAGTCTCGAGTTGAGCACTTTTTTGGGATAGTCGGCGGCTACCGGCGGCAGCAACCGCACCGGCGGCAGCAACCGCACCGGCGGCAGCAACCGCACCGGCGGCAGCAACC
>JBLNFG010000540.1:0-7039 GCA_050263495.1 Myxococcales bacterium
CAGTGAAGAACGGGACGGCCAAACTCGGGCTACACCCCGGAACGCACAAGGTGACCATCGAGGCGCGCGGCTATGTGATCGAAACGTGGAGTTTCGACGCAGATCCCGGCTCCACACACGAGCACCAAATCCAACTCGTCTCGGAAAAGCGCGACACGCTAGTACCTGCGCCTACGAAGTCCGAACCAAAGAATTCCGCCGCACCGCTCACAAGTGAACCGCCGAAGCCGGCAGAGCGTCGCACTCCAACGGGCGTGTACATCGGATTGGCTGCTACTGGTGTTTTTGCCGTCGCGGCCACGGCTACTGGCGTGCTCGCGTTGGAAAGAGACAAGAAGTTCAACGAGAGCACCGATCCTGCGGAGCAAGACGACCTAAAGAAGACGGGGAAGACACTCGCACTGGTGACGGACATCGGCATCGGTGCGGCGGTCCTTAGCGCCGGGATTACGGCGTATCTCTACTTCAGTGCGCCCAAGAGCCCGGCTCGCGATGTTACAGCGACGAGCGACAAGGCCGTGTCACGAGTCAGGGTCGCGCCAGCCGTGGGCCCCACATCTGCCGGAGTCTCAGTCTCCGGCACGTTCTGATCCGTAGAATGGCCGAAGCTCGCTCGTTTGGGGGAGCGCAATCGGCACCGTAGCATTCAACCTTCAACGGTGATCAAGTTCTTGCTCGAAAGGTAGTTTCCGATGTTCCGTCGCGTCTTCGTATCGAATCTCATTTTCGACTCTTCACTAGCCGTCGGATGCCAGATGGTGGCGGACTTCGAGAAGGACGGCAGCTCATCCACAGGAACAGGCGCTGCGGGCCGAGCGAGCAGTGCCGCAAACGCGTCATCCGCTGGAAGCGGTAACAAACCAAGTAGCGGGGGGACATCGTCTGCTTCACTCGCGAAGACGACGAATTCGTCGGGGCGCAGCGGTACGGAGCCCGCGCCCGCGACGGGCGGCGCAGGTGGTGCGGTGACGACGCCGGTTGTCGTGAACGGCGGGAGCAGCGATGGCGTAATCGCGACGAGCCTAGTAAACGAGGGCGGCACGAGCGGCGCAATAACGAATGCAGTAGTCGGCGGGGGCGGAACTTCTGGCGGGGAAACGCCAGCATCGACTGCCCACGTCACAAGCAGCGGGGCAGTCGGAGCGACGACTGCTAGCGTCCTTGTCCAAGGAGGGAGTGGCGGCGCCGAGACGGCTCCCGTCACGGCGAGAGGAGGAAATAGTGCGACAAGCGCGACTCAGCCTGCGTCGGGAGGCACGACGTCCCCGGCAAGTTGCGCCACCGTATCATGCGGAGCCAACGCGGCGTGCGCGCTCGTAGGCGGTGCGCCGAAATGTCAGTGTAAGGCCGGCTATACTGGCGATGGCCTCGTCTGCAGGGATGTCGATGAGTGCAAGAGCGGAACGCACAATTGTAGCGCCAATGGTCTTTGTGAAAACACCGCCGGGGCGTTCGCCTGCACGTGCAAATCGGGATACACGGGCGACGGTCGAACGTGCACCTGTGCGCCCAACATTTGCACCGCAGGGTGTCCGTGCTCGACGGGCCAAGGACCATGTACCGCCAAGTCCAACTGCTCGGGGTCGCTCCAATGCGCCAGTGGTGCGGGGTTAAAGTTCGGCTTCGCTGGGAACGCGTGCGTGCCCGCACACTGCGACAATGACGTGGTTGATGCAGACGAGACGTCGATTGACTGCGGTGGCGAGTGTGGCTGCAGGGCTGAGTTTATTGCACTCGGTGATTTGCCCGGTGGCACGTTTAACAGCACGGCTCACTCTGTCAGCCGTAGTGGTGATGTCGTCGTGGGCGTCGGCACTACTGACGATGAAGCCACTCACTCATTCATCTGGAAGTCCTCGGTTCTATCAAAAATCCCACTACAAATACCGGGACTACGGCAAGACTACGCTTATGCGGTCAGCGATGATGGCTCCGTCGTTGTTGGCGGCGCCGGCGTCGAAAACAGCGCCGGCATGGGCTGGGTCTGGATCGCTGGCGGCGCCACTATCACGAACGCACAGGTGAGCACACTCGTCGCCTTGAGCGGAGACGGGAAGGTTGCTGCCGGCGACCATTTCACAGAGAGCGTCCGCAGCTCACCCCTCACGTTTACGGTTTCGACCTCAGTAATCCGTCTTCTTTCAACGCTACCTGCTCACGACACGAACTCGTATCCGACTGGCGCTTCCCTCGACGGGCGCGTCATCGTTGGCAGATGTGGAAGTACCCGAGTGGAGGCAGTTCCTTGTCGTTGGGATGCAGCCGGTGTACCAACCATCGTGGGTGACTTGCCTGGAGGCGATTCATACGGGTGGGCCTCCGATGTCAGTGACGATGGGATAGTCGTAGTTGGCAACTCCAGCAGTTCGAGCGGTACTCAGGCGTTTCACTATAATGGCACTCGCACGTATGGCTTGGGTTTCCTTCCTGGTGGAACGCATAGCATGGCAAACGGTGTGAGCGGAGATGGACGTTTCGTCGTGGGCACCGCATCCAGCAGCGACGATCATGGCGCATTCCTTTGGGACGAAGCCAGCGGAATGCGCTCAGTAGCCGATGAGCTAAAGTCACGCGGCTACGAACTCCCCAATACTTGGAAGGTCCGTAATGCTAACGGAATTAGCGGAGATGGCAAAAGCATCGTGGGAGCGGCGACCAATCCTTCGGGAAACAATGAGGCGTTCCTTGTGAGGCTCAAGTGAGGCGAAAACCGTCGGGTACGAGCCGGGCTGACCACTATCGCGGATGCCTCACCTCACACTCGATGTTGTAGCGGATCTGTGCGCGTACTCAGTCCCGTCGTGAACTTGCGCCGCCCAGGTCTCTTTGCCCAAAGCTGATCATTTCCGAGAGGTCATCATCATGTTCCGCACCGTCTTCGTACCGCATCTTCTTTTCGTTTCTTCTCTCGCAGTCGGTTGCCAGATGGTCGCCGACTTCGAGAAAGACGGCAGCTCGTCCACAGGAACCGACGCTGCGGGTCGAGCGAGCAGTGCCGCAAACGCGTCATCCGCTGGAAGCGGCAACAAGCCCAATAGCGGTGGAACTTCATCTGCTTCGCTAGCGAAGACGACGAATTCGTCGGGGAACCGCGATACGGAACCCACGTCCGCAACGGGCGGCGCAGGTGGTGCCGTGACGACAATTGCTGCGAGTGGCGGTGGCACCGAGGTCGTAATCGCGACGACCCCAACCAACAACGGCGGCGCAGTTGCGGGCGGCTCTACGCCAACTTCCCCGAGTAGCACTGCTATCTCGAACACTGGCGGAGCTATCGCGGCGGCCAATGGTGGCGTCGCCAATGGTGGCAGTGAAACGGTGGCACCAAGTCGAGTCTTGTCGAAGGCACCGCCGTAGTTACGGGAGGGACGTCGAGCGCGACGGGGGGTGCTCAGAGCGAGACTTCGACTGTTAATACAACGCCACCCCGGATCACGTCCGTTTCACCAGAAAATGGAGCGATTGGAGTAACGTCCGACTCAACCATTGTCGTCAATTTTAGCGAACCAATGGATCAAACATCTGTTCGAAACGCGGTGAGTCTCTCCGGGTTCACGGCAGGGGATCTCGCCATCCAATGGAGCAACACCGGTTCGACAGTAACGCTCACGCCCCGCGGTTCACTGGCTTACGCAGCAACGTCAAGCTCTCCGGACGGACTGGTCGCGAAGACATATACGATCACCGTCAATAGCGCAGCGAAGGATCTGGCGGGAAACGCTCTGGGCGCGACGTTCAGTTCAAGCTTCGCAACCCTGAGGCGTGTGACCGCGGTTCTCTCACCTCTATACGTAGAAGCGTATAGCACAGAAGACTGGCAAAGCGCTCGCGGGCCGCAACAATGCAGCGGAACTCTGCCCATTGGTGGATGGAACGGTACGTACTCGGGCGGCGATAACTACGGTTTTGTCGCATTTGATGCATCGAGCATCAGCGCACCAAACCAAGTATACCTAGTAGAAGCCGTAACCTTTAATGCAATTCAACGTGAGGATGTCGGCGACTTCTATGGGGCCTTTGCTGTCGGACTCAAGAAAGTACGAGACGACAGCATGCTCTTTGCTTTGAGCTCATTCACAGATTCCGTAACTCACGATTTGGGTGCGCTATCAACCAGCGATACGTCGGCATTCCCGACAGTTAGCGCCTTAGTCGCTTTCCAGTCTGATTTTGTGACTGGGATAACGAAGCAGGTTTATCGACTTGACCCAGAGCCTATCCCACCAGCTTGGTCTGGTACCCAGAGAGCCATTTTCACTTGTGATGGGTTCCACCTAGATGTGACGTATCTGATCCCGTAGTGCGCTTCACGGCACGACCGTTGCAGACTCCACCGTGTCAAAGAGCGTCACTGGGAGCCGGCCGCTCTGTTGACCTCTCATGCAAAAAGGCCGCGCAGATGCGATCCGCGCGGCCTTCTTTCTCGCAGCAACGACGAGTTGTCTTGCGACTACTGAACTACGCAGGAGAACGTCTCCTTGAGACCCACGGCAGAGCTACCGCCCCAGATCTCGAACCCGGCGAACACGTCCGTTAGGTACCAGCTGTCCGCGAACGCCAGACTGGTACCACCACTCGTCTTGTCAGCCGAAGCGTTCTTCACGGCGTCGGTCATGAAATCCTTTAGATTGAACGACAGGCTGTTCAGTGTGCTCTTTGCTACGTAGGACACGACGGGACGGCCTGATCCTCCTTCTGCGTCCGTTCCCTTGCTCGTATTCCCACGCGGGCCGATCCAAACGTCCCATTCTTTGCCGGCAATCGTTGCTTGGCGCTTTACACTACCAATGGGCTGACGGCTACCGGGCTTGTACAGCCAGACCATGATGAATCCGGAAATTGCGTCGTTGTAGCTGCCGGCGGTGGGCTGGTTCCTCGAGAACCAGACGTCATACGCGGCGTTATAGTCACCGCCACTCCCTCCCGACCAGGTAAAGCTAGTGTCGACACTGGAGATCTCACTAATCTTCTTCGGTAGGCCGCTGTTCTCCCAGGTCGAGAAGGTACCTCCGCCGAGATCGCCACTCGCCCCAATGTAGATCGACGGGAACGAACCCGGAACTCCTTGGCCGGAGGCTGCTGCGGAGCTGTTCTTGATGGTGAAGCTGTTGCCGACGTAGTCGAGTACCTGAGTCGTGCTGCTCGGTTGTCCCCAGTTGTTGTTGAATACGACGTACTTCTTGCAGTCCTTATCCGTCACCACCTGCCGCTGCATCGACGCATCTTCGGACGCTGTGGTAGCGCCGATCGTGCCAGTTTGCTCACCACAGCCGGTCGCCTCGCCGGGCGCATCCTCCGTGCTGTCGCCTGGCGCGAAACCGGAGACGGTGAAATCAAATGCAGTATCTGCTGTGCCATTGCCTGGCACCGAGAAGACAACCGCGTCGATGTCCTGCCCAGCATACTTGACGGCTGCTGGATTATTCGTATCGACCCGCTCCGGATAGTTCCAGCAGTACGCGTAGAAGTCGCTCCACGCGACGAAACTGGGACCCGTTGCATCCGTGATGGTCGCGCAGTAGCAGTGAGCCAAGTTGCTGGCGCAGTCTGGTTCTTGCAGCTGCACGCGGAACTGGCCGGGCTTGGTCTTAGCGGTCCAGTTGATGGCTAACCCCTTGGTCGAAGCCGTGACGCTCGCCATGGGTGCTGAGGGCGGCCCGTCTTCTGTTCCCTTTCCAGCAACGTACTTGCACAGGTTGGCGTCGCCCGTTGCAGCCTCGCCAATATTGAAGCCGAGCAAAGCCACCGCTTCGTAGGCCTTGTTAACCTTGCCTGTGACTTGGTACGGCCCACCTTGCGTGACTGCCGTGAAGTCCTTCGGGGTGATGGTCGTCGTGGTGCTGGCGACCGTATCAATACCGGTCCACACGCAGCCCTTCCAATCTGCGGAGCTGACGCCCCAATCCGAGGTCTTGAAGTAACCTGGGGGACGGTCACCTGTGTCGACCACCGTCGTCTTCGCGCTCGATCCGCCGTTTGTACTCGCTCCACCCGACGACTTCGAGCTTGTCCCGCCGACGTTACTGCTTCCGCCGGCTGCTTTCGTCGTGGTCTTCGACGTCGAGCCGCCAGCTGCTTTCGTCGTGGTCTTCGACGTCGAGCCACCCTTGGTGGCTGAGGGATTCGAGCCGCCCTCGCCGTCGCCGCCGGAGCCACCCTGCTCAGTGCTGTCTTCGCCGCCAGAGCCGCCCTGTCCGCCCTTGGTGGCGGCCTTGCTCGTCGTGGAGTTCGATGAGCCGCCCTTGCCAGTCGTGCTCTTGGTGTTCTTCGAGGTTGAACCACCGGTGCCGTTGGTGCTGTCCTTGCAGACGCCAGACTGACAGGTTTGGTCGCCCGAGCAAACGTTCCCACACTGACCACAGTTGTTCTTGTCAGACTGTGTGTCCGCTGAACAAGAAGATTGTTCCTCTTTATTGCTGCTGCAGCCTAGGGTCATTGCCAGGACAAGCCCAGCTCCCAAGGTAATGAGTGATTTCGATGCCATTGTCCCGATGGTCCTATTCGGTTAGAGGCGCTTTGCTTTTGGATTAAGGCCCGTGCGTCGTGCGGCTCAGTGATGTGAGAAAGACTCGATCCGAGCGATGAACGGGCAGGTTCGTCTATACCGCTTGAAGCAGTGTCGAGCGAATTGTCCACAGGCCTACGATTCGTGCTTTCCTAAATGGTCAAACTCTTCTGCTCTCAGCCGAGAGTTTCGTTCGAATACATCAACTGAGTACAGATGCCAACAGCAACTAGAGCAGTGAAAAGGCGCTCTGAACGGCAGGTCGGCGCCCTTGGACGCTCGCTAGCGCTCGTTGACGCGCAGTGCGCGCCAAGATCATCGCGCCAACGCGGATCCCCGGTCCTGGGTTCAAGGCCCATCTCGCCCTCCAAATCGAGTTTTGAATCCGCCACGGTGCTAGTTGGGTGAGTTCCAAATCAACTCCGCAAGCACGTTACCCCACAGCGCCGAGGTTCGAGCCCCCAAGTAACACCGCGTGCTAAGAGCTTTGGTGCGACTACACAAGAGCTCACGTTAATCGCGTCGCGGCCACCT